>CALFSY010000264.1 GCA_937916365.1 uncultured Jannaschia sp.
CACCTGTAGAACATTCATAACCAGACTACACTATTCAAGCCAAAACCAGAGTAGAATAGTCTTTGCCTGAATACTCATGCATAGTGCAGTCTGGTCTACAACGGTATATAGCAGTATATACATGTATATACCGGTGTAGACTATATGTTATCGTCATCTAACGCACAGAAAACCCCCATCCCTCAAGGCGGGGAGGTGTCACTGGGGTTTTCGTGAGGTCTTGTGGTGGGAAGCGCTAGGTTTCTGTGGGGTGCGGGCGGGGTCAGAATCTAAATGTTGTGGATATCCCTCCCAAACATCAAATGTTATGACAGAATCTAAAGAATCCGCAGAAGGCCGAAGTCCCCATCCGGCGCCCCGCGCGTTTGTGACGCGCGCATAGGATTGAACCGCCGTTCGTGTGCTGCAATGGCCCATGAGTGCGGCAATAATACCTGTGCGGGGCGATACCGTCTTCTTCCAGTTGGCCGCAAATTGATGGCGAAAATCATAAAGACGAAGATGCCTGTAGCGCTTAGAGAGCCCAAAACGCTTGATTGCGGTCTCTACAGTCGCGCGCCATGCGCGGCGGACAGCGCGCTCATTCGTGCGGTATCCCAAGATCTGGGGGTGTGTGAGGCGATCGAGAAGAGGATAATGTTTCTTCGCAAAATCATCTTGTGCCAAAAGCACACGGCTGGGACCATTCGCGCGGCGATACACACGACCGGCAAAAGGACCGTAATCCATCTGGAAAACAGCATACTTTCCGTTTTGCACGATTAGGGTGTCATTAAGCACACGCGCTGTTGACCATTCAGACGGCCGAAGTCCGAAACGAAGTGTTCCTTCTGCAATATCCATTGCGAACCCGGATTTGGTTGAACGCGTGTTTTCGTCTCTCCAATCCGCTGCTGCACGCAGACGTTCCACAGCCTCTTCACTAATCGCAACACGGCGATGTTTAGAGCGAACGCGTTGCTTGGATTTGCGCACAGCGCTTTGGATAGGTTTTAACGCTGCGTCAAAGCGTTCGATAAAGAGTTGAGAGACATCCTTACTTTGGCGGCGGGCGGCAAATCGAACGGCTGACGCATAGCTTTTCAATGATGATAACGCCAGGTTTCTTGCCGCAATTGCAGAGGCCCAAACCTCGGGCTGAGTCCAGGTCAGACCAGGCGATTGCCGCCGCAAAGTCCTAAGCCGAGCGTCATATAAGTCTTCGCTCTCAGGTGTAATCAGGTATGCCACATTCGTGTCCCTACAGGTGTGGAGTGGTCTATATCATATACTGTATTTAAATATCCTGTAAACGGCAAAATTAGAGCAATATACTGGAATAAAATACAGCATAAAAATGCGAATATCTTTTTTGATGATTTCTGTGTTGCAAGGTGGGAAATTAGATATTAAATATAAGTTGTTACTTTAACTCATGGCCTGGGGGGCTTCATGATCTTCATTAAAAAGGCGGCAGGGTTTGCCGTGATTGTTCTATTAGCTGGATGCGTCACAACGTCTGAAATAGACGTCTCAACAGATCGTTTTATCGACAATACACTTCGACAATACGGGGTAGGCCCAGTTGACCGGATTTTTGCCCCGGATTCTGTTGTGGTCGATGA
>CALFSY010000265.1 GCA_937916365.1 uncultured Jannaschia sp.
GCCATGGTGTTTGATCTCGACTTCGGTTGGCTCTGGTTGCCCGAATAATGGTTCAAGCAGCATATCGGGGATGTTCTTCTCAGGCCATACGCCGCGCTGACCATCCAAAGGTTCAACGCCTTCGATTTCTTCAATAATCAGATAATTTTGGGGCGGTTCCGGCTCACCACTGGACACGGCCACCAGTCGCGACAGTTCTACATGATGCTGAGCATGCACGGCGCGGGCGAGTGGGCCGATTTTGTGGGGATTGCTGTGGCGATGCAGGTATTGGGTGACGGGGTGGCATTCTTCGACCCATAGCGCCTTGTAGCCCTGTGTCTCGGCATAAGTAAAAAGACGGGCGCGGAACGTGTCGGCACTATCGGCCCAAACTGCGGCTTGGCAGTGGTATTCGCCGTAGCCCTCAATCTGGCGCAGGTGGAAATCCCCGATCCATGCCTCGAATCCGCTCATACAAAACCCTTTTTACGTGTCCATACCATTCCTTATAGTCTCGCTCAATCAAATATCGGCTCCCTTCTCTGGTCCTTTGCGAGGTAGGGGTGGCTTCTTCTTAGGCTTGGCGGTGGGACTGGGTTTGGTTCGTAAATTCTGTTTGACCTTCGCCCTTTTGCTGTATCATCGCCCCAAGCGTCGCAGTATCCAATATCTGTTCGGCGAGCAACGCCTTTAGTTGGCCAGTCGCAGCTTCTAACACGCGGAACGTTTTCCCATCAGAGGTCTCTCTGCTGCCATATTTTGATGCATATCTGTAAAACGTTGCGTAGCTAATGCCCTAATGCCTGCAAACGCCACCCGTCCGGTTGCCTGCGGCTGGTTCCTTGTTCCATGATCCTATGAAGGACATGTTCATCGTGAAATCTGCGCGTCATAAGCTAGCCCTTCTGCTGGGCAGCCCCCACATCATTGTGGAAAAACCTTAGGCAAGAAAGTCATGCTGTATCTGATAGAGGTATTTTTCTCTGTTTTCCCTGGTCTTACATCGCAGGAATATTGTTATGAGTAGTGCATTATAAGCGATAGTCGTTAGTCAGCAGAGCGAAAAGCCTTTGTGTTTATCTGTGTTTATATAGTGTTTTCCGATTTCGCCTTGTCTTTAAGATGATGATATTAAGTAGAAAAAATGTCTTTGATTTGACTTTTGGTGTGTGAAATGACGAATCGCGGTGTGTGAAATGACGAATCGCGGTGTGTGAAATGACGAATCGATCATGCAAGTTATCCACAGGTCTCAAAAATTATGTTAATTTATATTTGGTGTGTGAAATGACGAAAAATATTGACGCTGGTGTGTGAAATGACGAAGATAGTGTGTGAAATGACGAATCGTTTATGACGCAAGACTTAGACCATCAAGACCGCTCTCCCCTCCTCCCAGATCGACATCCTGAGCGGGATTTTTTTATCTGTGATATTTTCGATGCTGCGCCAAAATCGGACACGGCCTCGATGGAACATCCATTATTCACGCTCTCAACAAAACCTGATATGGCTGTGCGTGAGTATAAAAATGGTGAAAGCTGGATAAAGGTGTCTCCATCAAATCTTGGATTGGCGACTGTCCATGACAGGGATATTTTGATCTACTGTATCTCTCAGTGCATGGCACGGCTTAATAATGGCGAACATGTCCACAGAACGCTCAGATTCAATGCACATGACTTGTTAAAGACTACCAACAGGCAAACCAGCAAAGAAGGTTACAAAGGGTTTAAGGCGGCCTTAAGCCGTCTGCAATCAACCCGTATCGAAACAAACATCACGACGGGCGGTGTTGAACAATGGGATGTTTTTAGTTTTATTGATAGTGCAAAAACGATCAGAGAAACCCGTGACGGGCGTATGCAGGCGGTTGAAATCACCCTTTCCGATTGGGTGTTTAACGCCATTAATGAAAAAAGCGGTGAAATCCTTACGATTTCCCGCGATTATTTTAGGCTTCGTAAACCTCTAGAACGCCGGCTTTATGAGCTGGCGCGAAAACATTGCGGGCAGAATCCAAAATGGTTGTTTCGGGTTGAAACACTCCACAAGCGCACAGGATCAAACTCAACCCTCAAAGAGTTTCGCCGGATGCTCAAAAGCATCATTGACGCAAATCAACACTACAGTCACATCCCCGATTATACGTTTGAGCTGGTGGGTGATACCGTCACCATGCGCCCACGTCGTGATTTCATAGATGCCTATTGCGAATCTGAGAAGCCAAGTGCCATGGACAAAGTTATCTTGCGCGGATCAGGGCATGAAACCGCCAAGCGTTTTGCGGAAGGGTGGTGCACACAGCACTTGGAAGGTGAATGGCGCAACTGGTTGAGCAGTAAGGGAAGTGTGCCTGAAAACCCCGAAGGCTCATTTGTAGGCTTCGTTAAAGCCTTTGTTCAAAAGAATGGGGCGGCTAGATAAAAAATTGTATTGCTCTGCATAGTGGGAGGGTAAAAGCCCCATGTTAACATGTCATCATATTATCATGTTGATATGTTGTTATTGATACCGCTGAAACAATAAATCAAACCCTTCAGCTAAAAGATCATTCAACGACACACCTTGGCTCACGGCCAGCATTTTCAATCGCTTGCGGGTATCTTCGGTGACAAAGGCACTGACCTGCACTTTATCAGCACGGCTTGGGGCTTTGCCTGCGGCTTTGGTTTCAAGTGTTTTGATTGTTTGTTCGGGTGCGCCGGTGACCACATCCAAGGCGGTAATATCCAATGTTTTACGTTTTGTCATGCTCTCCTCTTTTCTGGAATGGTCTTTGTTAATGTCACAACATGGGTATAAAGCGCGGCGGCTTCTTGGGCGGCGCTTCCATTTGGCTCATACTCCAGTGGGGTCTGACCTTCGACCAACATATCCATAAATGCGACACGATCCCCTAATGTTATAGGTAAAACGTCAACACCCATACGTTGCATTGTGTCGGCTGCTTCGATGTGGCGCGTGCCAACTGGCTTTACGGCATTGAATAAAAGATAGGGATGGACATTGGCGATTTTAGCCAATCGCAATGTGTTTTGAATGGCGCGTAAATCCATAACCGATGGTTTAGTGACAATGAGAACGCAATCTGAAATCTCTGCGGCCAATACTGCTGGATTATCCGATTGTGGGGGGGTGTCGATTAACACCAAGTCAACATCCTGAGCGCGGCAGGCGGCAATGGTTTCTTCAAGTTGCACAGCCTGTAAGGGTTGGACATGTAAGCCTTCGGAGGCTTGGCTGGTTTTTTTTCGTGCCATATACCAGCTTGTCGCGGCGGCTTGTGGATCAATATCAAGTATAACAACCGTCATGCCTTTGGCATAGGCCGCCCCCGCAATCGCCAAGGTGGATGTGGTTTTGCCGCTCCCCCCCTTTTGACTAAGAATAGAGATAATTTTCATAGTATAAAACCTTGCCAACATAACAACATGTCAAAATGACAATTTTTTAATATGATGTCATGTTAACATGATAAAGTCAATCTCGTTTATTTATTGTTCACATGTTAAAATATCAACATGATAACATGTTCTAATCACTCAATGTGTAAGGGCAGGGGGGGCAAAGCCTTCTAGCCCGTTTAGGGATGGGGTGGCTTGGGTCGTGGCCTGCGCGGGGGTTGGTGGTGTGGCGATTCCTGCCTCTGCCCCGATCTGCGCGGCGGGGTGATTGGTGGGCAAAAGGCGGCGGATGGGATCGGGCATGTCGTTTGCAAGGCTGGTTTGCAGGGCGTCTAAGTCGGCCTCGGTGATGTTGCCTTCGGCTATCGTATCGCGGGCAGCGTCAAGGCGGTCTTGGTAGGCGAGGAGATTCTGGCGCTCTGCCGATAATCTATTTTTGTTAGAATAAATGGGGCTATACTCTTCCCAAAACGGTGCGCTGTCTGGAATCACATCAGGGTGAATCTCTTCGCGGCTTACTTGCTGCCCGAACTCATCAAAGACTTGTGTGCCGTCTTGTGTTCTGAACACGCGGCGGCCGTCGTCCATGACATGCGCCTGCGCCAGTAAAGCCTCCATCTGCGCGTGCACGATTTCCATCTGACGGGCGTTTTTCATCAGTGCTTCGACGGTCGCGGTTTCATAGAGGGTTAAATCCGTTTCAAACGTGGCAATACGTTCTTGTGACGCGGGCACGACCACGGCGGCGGCATTGGCAAAAGACGCGGTGTTGTCTTCGGTTTGCTCAAGCCGTGTGTCTTTCTTGTGTTTCTGATCGCGGTTGTGCTGGTCTTGTTGTTGGCGGTTTTGTTCGGCACGCACCTTGTTGCGCCAAAGTTGCGGGTCATAGGTTGAACGATCAAAGGTCGCAGCCAGGGCAATCATATTTTTGCCTACTCTCCGCATTCTTCACGGATTAAGGCATACATGAGTGTGCCGATGTGCTGATCGGGGTGTTGGTCGAAAAAATCTAAAATGGACAGCCACACATCATCATTTGGCTGCTGATAATACCAGCCCAAAATACAGTTCATGCCCGCTTGGTCACGATTGTTTTCGATCCAACGACCAAAAGCCAAGCCCTCCACAACGCCATCAACGTAACTTGTTTGAGCCTCAACGCTTAAGTTTTCGCGCATGTCTTCCACGGTCAACGCGCCTGCTTGTGGGGCGTTAAGGGTTAGCCCTGCGGCGAGTGCGGCGGTTTTGGCGGTTTGTATGAGTGTTTTATCAAGCATAAGTGACCCTTTTTGCGTGGATTTGCAAAAGAGGCCTTGCGTTTGGTATACTGATAAGAGAAGAAAGGAAGATCAAGGGGTTATACGTGTGGGCGATGAGATGTCCGCCCCCCGCCAACCTTGGATGCAAAAAGGGTCATTTTCACCCCCTCCAAGGTATTGAAGTATATGAAAATAGGGTATTTACGGGTCAGCACCAAAGACCAATGCGCGGATCGTCAAATTGACGCGCTGCGCCCGATTTGTGACGCGGTGCATATGGAACAGGTTTCGGCCACCGCGCGGGCGCGGCCTGTGTATGAGGCGGTGATCGGCGCGTTGCAGGCGGGCGATACGTTTGTGATCTTGGATTTAGACCGCGCGTTTCGCTCGGCGTTAGAGGCGTTGGATCAGTTGCACAAGCTACACGCGCGGGGGGTGGACATTCATATCCATAGCATGTGCGTAGACACCA
>CALFSY010000266.1 GCA_937916365.1 uncultured Jannaschia sp.
CCAATCAGGCGCGGCAGGGGACAGTACGATTTCCTCGGACAAGGCCACAATATCAGCGTCTAGGTTTTGGGCTAGACGGGCGTAAGATTGGGTAAGGGTCGGGCGAATTTGCAACCGGCCTGTGTAGGCGTTCAGATGGTCGGTACGGTCAAAATCGAACCAAAGCCAGGTCGCGCCGGGTGGGGGGGTATCAAATTCCAAACACGCGCCGAAATGGTCGATAAGGTGGCGGGTTCCGGGCATGGCGCCAATGTCTCGCATAGATCGGTCATAGGTGACATGCCGCGCATAGACCGCGACAAAGGCAAGCGCGCCACTTTCTACCCGCACGAAGCTGGCCATGTAGGGCAGCTTGCGCAGGGTAGCCGTTGCAGGAGCGTTATGGGTGCTTTGATAAGTATTAAACACATCGGGCGCGGTGACGGCCAGCCACGGCAAAGCGCGCGCCAATTTCGGCTCCTTCGGCGTATGCAAAAGAATGGCAATATCGTTTGGGTCCAATCCCTCGGTGCGAAATAAATCATTGAGTTTCAAATCGTTCACTCCCTCGGGGCCAGGGTGCGCAGGGCGGCGCGGATCAGGGCGGGGGTATCGGCGGTGGGTGTATCTTGCAGGGCATGGGCCACCGCCTGCGCCGCATCTATTGGCGCATAGCCCAGGTTGGTAAGGGCCGACAGGGCCTCGGCCTGCGCAACGCTGTCTGTGGAAAGGGGTGGCGGGGCAACGGCGGCGGGGCCACCCGTGGTTGATGCCTGCGTGGGGGCAGCACCGCCCAGCGCCATGGTGGCGGGGGCCTTGCCCTTTAACTCGTTCACCACCCGCTGCGCGATTTTCGGGCCCACCCCGGGGGCGGCACGCACGGCGGCCCAATCGCCAATGGTAATGGCACGCGCGATGCCCTCGGCCCCCAGTGTGCCCAAGATTGCCAACGCGGCCTTTGCACCGATCCCCTGAACCCCGATCAACAGGCGATACCAATCGCGTTCATGGGATGTCAAAAATCCAAACAGTTGCAGCACGTCTTCGCGCACCAACAAATCAGTGTAAAGCGCGGCCGCTTCGCCCAGGGTGGGCAGGGCGGCAAGCGTTGGTTCCGTGCAATAGACGATATACCCCACACCGCCCACATCCAACAGCACATGATCCATCGCGCGATATTCGATACGACCGGTCAGTTTGCCAATCATCGGATGCGCCCCTTATTATTGCGCCGCGGCCAAGGCCGCCGCCAACCGCCCCGCCGATTGCGCATGAAACGCATGGCACAGCGCGATGGCCAACGCATCGGCGGCATCCGGCCCGATGGGGGCACACCCGGGCAGTTGCAACCGCACCATATGGTCGATTTGCCGTTTGTCCGCATGCCCCACACCAACGACGGTTTTTTTCACAGTGTTGGGGGCATATTCGGCCACCGGCAAACCGGCCTGCGCCGGCACCAAAATCGCCACGCCGCGGGCTTGGCCTAACTTCAACGTGCCTGCCCCATCGCGGTTGACAAATGTTTGTTCGATCGCCGCTGCTTGGGGTGCAAATTGCGCCACCACATCCGATAACAAACGATGCAGCCGCAACAAACGGGTCGCCAAATCGCCCGCACCGCTGTGACATTGGCCGTTGGCGATATGGGTCAACCGCCCGCCTTGCGATTCAATCACCCCCCAGCCAAGGCATCTCAGCCCCGGGTCAATTCCGATGATGCGCATGTGCTGCCCCGCTTTTTATTCTAGTGCTAATTCTAGGTTGGGTTTATTTGTTTTTTGGCAGGATTTTATATTGCCGCGACGTTTTTGCATCATTAGCACGAAAAGCGAACATTGACCAGTGCATCGTAAAATCGCCATGTTTGCAGCCCCTTTGTAGCAACATGGGATAACACGGCATCCAAAACCGCCATTAAACCGCAAAAACGCGACATTTTCATATGGAATTTTTGTTTTTTGTTCAGGTATTTATGGCGGTTTTGCGTCATGCAAAAAATGCAACTGACCCATGCAAAAAATGATGCTTGTTTTGGTGAAAATCATCTCTTACGTGCCCTTTACGAACAGGGGAATTTTCCCCTTTCACCAACCGACGATCGGAAAGGAAAATAACCGATGGCTATTATGACGAACCGCTCCGTTGGCGCCGGATTCAGCGCCGCCCGTATTCTTGCCGATTTCGTCGGCATGATCTCTGCCTGGAACGATGCCCGGGTGACGCGCAAGGCGCTATCACGTCTATCGGACCATGAGCTGGACGATTTAGGTCTAGTGCGCGGGGATATTGACGATATAGCGGCCAACGCCCACACACGGTATTGATGTGTGCTTAAACGGTCTTTCACCTGACCCGCCGCAGATTTGCAAATAGGTGATGTTCAGATGCTGCCCACGTAACCTAAAATGGTCGTGGGCAGTATTTTTTTGTGCGCCCACCTACTCATACCAGGGTTGTTGGCATTATTTTTGACACCATAATGTTAGTTGACCTTACACAACGTCAATGTCGCCCATTCGGTGATAATCTTTTGGTTGGAAAGCGCAAAACCATGTGCTTGGTAAGTGTCTAAAACTTCACTGGCCTGATCATTAAGCACCCCTGATAGGATGACATAACCCCCCGGTGCGGTATGCGCCGCCATAGCAGGGGCAAGTTGGATCAGCGGACCTTTCAGAATATTCGCAAAAACAAGGTCATATGGCGCGATCGAATGATGATTGGGGTGGCTAAAACCCGTGGCCTCAATACACAATACACGGTCCATTACGCCGTTGGCGCGCACGTTGGCTTGCGCAACTTCAACCGCCACGGAATCAATGTCTGAGGCGATCACCGGCGCGGGGCATGTTTTGGCCGCGGCAATGGCCAAAACCGCCGTGCCACACCCAATATCGGCAACGTTTGTGGGTGTGTGGCCCATATGCAGGAGGGCATCAAAGGCCGCTAAACACCCCTGCGTGGTGCCGTGATGCCCGGTGCCAAAGGCCATAGAGGCCTCAATCATCAATGCGGTTTTACCTTTTGGCACATTTTCCACATCATGTGCCCCATACACAAAAAAACGACCGGCGGTGATGGGGTGTAGACCACGTTGCACATGCGCCACCCAATCGGTTTGCGGCAGCTGCGAGATGCGAAAGGGATGTGCACGATAGGCCGCCGCCAAAAGCGTCAGCGCAATATCATCGGGTGGTTCGGTGAAATAGGCGCCGACCTCCCACATGCCTGATCCATCCTCTACCTCAAACACGCCTATGCCCGTGGGCGGGGGATCAAGGGTTTCGATGGCCGATCCCAACGCCTGGGCCGCATCCTGGCCCAATAGAGTTGTCAAAGCGGTAAAGGTTGGCATTTTGCGGGCACCCTACCCCATTATACGGCGGGTATAGCCCGCAGCACAGGCCGTTTTAGCAACGTTTCCCGCCCGGGTTTGGGGTGACGCGGCACCAAAACCGACAGGCCCAGAGACACCGCCGCCATCCCCGCCGCCATAATAAACACAGCCGTGGGAGAGGTCAGCCACAGATACCCCAACGCAGCGGGCAAAAACACCGCCGCAATGTGATTGATGGTAAAGGCCACCGCCACCGTGGGGGCAATATCGGCAGGATCGGCAATTTTTTGGAAATAGGTTTTTATGGCAAGCGCCAGCGCAAAAAACACATGGTTTACAACATATAACCCCGCCGCCATGCCCGCGCCCCAATCGTAAACATAAATTCCGGCATACAGCAGAAAGATTGCCCCCAATCCACCATATTCCACGATCAAAGCCAAACGTTCGCCAAACCGCGCAACAATTTTGCCCAAGATAGGGGCAAAAACCATGTTCACCACTAATGCCCCCATGAACAGCGCGGTGATTTGGTGCACCTCAAACCCATAGCGTTCGACCATCATAAAACCGGCGAACACAACAAAGATTTGCCGCCGGGGACCGGACATGAATTGTAGCGCATAATACAACCAATACCGCCGCCGCAGGATCATTTTTTTTGTTTGTGCGTCGGGGCTTTCAAATTGTGGATAGGCAAAGAATACCCACACCGCCAATGCCGCGGTAACACCACCAGCCACCCAATATACCAAATCATAGCTTAGGTCATAAACGCGCCATGTGACCACGATCAAAAGATACGCCAACAATGTGGCCCCGGACCCAACCGCCAACAACCACCCCAGTGTTTGCGGCGCATGGCGTTTATCAATCCATTGCAACTGTAACGATTGATTAACCGTCTCGTAATAATGAAACCCGATCGAGCTTAGCAATGTAATCATCAAAAGCCCACCAAGCGATGGAAATTGCGCCGTTAACGCCGTGGCAACCCCTAATAGGATCAACGATAAAACGGCCAAAACCTGTTCCCGAATGAACATGATTAAAAAAATGACCCCGATGGCAAAAAACCCCGGAATTTCCCGCACCGTGTGCAACCACCCAATGTCAGAGCCATCAAACCCCGCGATTTCAATCACAAAGTTGTTAAGTAACGCCGACCACGTGGCAAACGCCACAGGCATGGCAAAGGCCATCACCGCCAACAACGCCACGGGTCGTCGCCACACCGGCAAATGCCGCGCCGCGTCTAATGACATCAAGGGAGTGCATAGACGGTCCATCATCATGCCCGCCGTCTATCGTAAGATATTCACAAAGCAAAGGCGGGGAAATACGATTGCGCTGGTATTGATTGCCGATGGTGGCGCCTCATTACCCCCTTATGGCCGCCGCGCGATGCAATCAATTTCCACCAACGCCCCCACGGCCAATGCCGTAACACCCACAGTGGTGCGCGCGGGCAAACGATCAGGGGGGAAATACGTGGCATAAGCGGTGTTGAACGCCGCATAATCGCGGTCAAAATGGGTTAAATATCCGCGCATCTGCACCACATGGGACAGGTCAAGGTTCAGCGTCTTTAACACCAGCGACAGGTTGTCCATCACCCGATTGGTCTGTGCCGTGATGCCCATGGGCAACGCCGCATCGGGCGCATCAGGGTGCGTGGGCATTTGGCCGGTGAGGAAAACCCAGCCGTCGGTTTCGACCGCGTGCGAAAACGGCGCCACAGGACGCGGGGCATTGGGGAGGAGGTGGAAAAGGGGGTTAGTCATTTAATATAC
>CALFSY010000267.1 GCA_937916365.1 uncultured Jannaschia sp.
TTGACGAGGTTGACGAAGCGTCTGATACAGCAACCGAAGCTGCGGTAGAGGCCACCCAGGACGCTGCTGAAACAACCGAAGACGCGGTGGAAGATGCGTCTGAATCATCGCTTGATACACTTGTGGACGCGGTCGAAGACCTAACGGATGCAATCACAGAACAAGAGCAGGTTCAGGAATAAATCAAATTACGCTTTATTTCTAGTTAATCCCCCCGCACCTGGCCCGTCGGTTACGGGGGGATGTATGGCCTTAAATCCGTGATCCGTGGCCACACCTGGCCCGATCAATCCACAAATGCCTTTTCCACAACGTAATGCCCGGGCGCGGAATTTGCGCCCTCTTGCATCCCGTATCCTTCCAACAGGGTTTTGATTTCGTGGTTAAAGGCTAGGTTCCCGCATACCATGGCGCGATCGTGGCGTGGGTTTGGGGGCGGCACATCCAAATCTGTATATAACACACCCGATTGCATCAAATCGGTGATCCGCCCCATTTTCGCGCTTTGCCCCCGCGTTGTGGTGGGATAATAGCGCAGTTTATCGGCAAAGCCCCGCCCGATCAGCTCGGCTAACATATCATCTTGGCGGATGTGTTCAATGATTGCGGCCCCATATGTTAATTCTGCCGCGTCACGGCAGGTATGGGTGATAATAACGTCGTCATAATCGGTATATGTCTGTGGTTCACGCAGCAGGCTGGCGAACGGGGCAAATCCGGTGCCTGTGGCGAAAAACCAAATTCGCCGTCCCGGTAAAAGGGCATCGTGCACCAACGTGCCAACGGGCTTTGGCCGTAGGATAATCGCGTCACCTGGTTGAATATGTTGTAGTTTTGAGGTCAGCGGCCCATCGGGCACCTTGATCGAATAAAACTCTAACGTATCATCCCATGTGGGGGATGCGATGGAATATGCCCGCAGTAATGGTTTTTGTTTCCCGGTCACAGGGTCCGGGTCGCCGATCACCCCAATCATCACAAATTCCCCGGCCCGAAAACGGAAAGAGGCAGGGCGCGTGCATCGAAAGCTAAACAAACGATCGGTATAATGCTGCACCTGTGTTATAATTTGCGTATCTGGTCCTGCCTGGGTGGGGCGCGAAGGGGATATAGGGGAATCGTTGTTAAGCATCATTGCCACTTATGGATCATAAGATAAAAATCAATCGTTTATATGTTCTTTTAGAAGAGCATATTATGGTGTGCCTACTAAAGATTTTTTGTGAAAGATGGCTCTATTTCTTGTTTCTTGTCATTCGAAGTTTACTAGCTTATCCTTAATTTTGGGCAACCTAGCTAATCGAAAAAGGAATATGCTTTGTTTGATACCCTGAATACCCCTTATATAAACACGTATCGTGATGATGATGATCTGATTTTGATTCTGGCGGATGGGTCGGAAATAAAGATTGATGATTTTTTTACAGGCCGTCCGCGTGACTCCGTGATCGTGCAAAATGCCGAAACCGGCGATATGTTTCAGGTAACGCTGGATGATTTAGGCCAGGTGATCGGGGTGATGCAACAGTCGCGCACCCAACCCGAAGAGATGTTTGCAACAGCGGCCAATGCAGATACCCCGTTTGAACTGACGCCCGATACGGCCACCAACATGTCCACCCAGGCAGGGGCCGCCGCGGCCGGTGGTGCGGGCCTTAACACAGGGGTGGTTGCTGGTATTGGGTCAGGCGCCGTTGCAATGGGTGTCGCCGTTATTGCCACCGGCGGTGATAATGACAGCGATGAAAATACATCTGATACTGTGAATACGAACACGGCAAACACCAGTGGCGTTATTGTCGTGGACGCAGAAGGGAATAAGGTTACCCCATCACAAACAAATTCAGATTCCATCACAGTAGAGGAAAATACACAAACCGTCATCACACTCCCTGAAACGGGATCTGGGCTTATCATCCAAAATGGTATTTTGCTGCCTGGCGACGATGACGTGGTTCTAAACCTTGTTTCAGCACGCCTAGAACTTGAAGAAGGACAAATAAGCACAGGCACGTTCACGGCTTTTTTGGATTTGATCGACCAAGGGGGGGATAACACATTGGATGGGGTCTTTGTTAATAACACCCTCCCCAACACAAGTGTAAATGTTACGAGCGATAGTGCAGTTTTAAGGATCAATAATTCAAGCGCCGAGGGATTATTTATTGGTGATGTCGATCTTTCGGGCCGTGATACCTACATCCTTACGATTGATGGGAACATTGGCGATAGAGTTTTTTTGGATACGGATATTACCGCAACGGGCAACACTGTATCGGGTCGCACCGAATATACCGGAACCAACCTTACGCTTTATATCGACCCTGATATTACAGTTGCCGACGCTATCATCATCTAAAATAAGTATTTTCCGTGCTGATGTGCGGGGAAGCTTCTTTGTTTGAAAAATCTTTATCTCATACTTTACTGTCATTTAATGTCACATGAGCCGTTGTTTTGGGCACGATTCGTCCATTCACGATATGGATACCGCATTCGTCCTTTGCGGTGCCGCGCCAACGTCCAGCACGCGGTGATTCACCCGCCCCCACAGGTGTGGTGCAGGGGGCGCAACCAACCGATACGTATCCTTTGGCTGCCAATGGGTGCCGGGGCAAGCGATGTGTGGTCATATATTGTTGCACCTGATGTGCGGACCAATGGGCCAAGGGGTTGACTTTAATACGCCCGGCATCGTCGGCATCAAAAATTTCAAGCGCTGCACGCGCCGCCCCTTGGAACCGCTTGCGCCCCGTCACCCACGCCGCGAACGGGGTCAGGGTATTTTGTAAGGGTTCGGTTTTGCGCAACGCACAACACGCATTCGGATCGGTTTTATGAAGTCGCCCATCGGCATCATGGGCGTTCACACGGGCGCGTGCCGCCTTGATCACGCGCACGTCGCGCAAGCCCAAATAATCGGCGACCTGACGTTGATAGGCCACGGTTTCATCGAACAACATTTCCGTATCGATAAATAAAATAGGCACAGCACAATCAATGATCGAAACCATATGCAACAAAACAATCGCTTCGGCCCCGAAACTGGATACAACCGCCACAGGGCCGACCGCATCGTTGGTTAAAACATGTTCGAGGATCACATGTGGCGCGCAATCGGTGTAACGCGCGTTTAATTCGGCAATCCGCGCTGCAGACGCGGGGGAAACATTCGGGTCATGGAGCATGGAAACTTTCCCTTTCGCCGTAAGGTTGGGCGTATCGTTAAGGGCAGGATGGCCAAACGAACCAAACGTTTGGCATATAGGTTTAGTATAAGGCAAAAATCGGCTGGTTTCCAGGGATCATTCCCGCAACACGCTTGAATAAGGTTCATAGCAACACAAGGGTGGTGTTGCGCACAACACTACCTTTCAAAATGTGGTTTACGTGTGCTGCGCTGCGATTTGCCTCACGAATTTAGACCAGTTCGGTCACAATCTTTGCCCCCGATTCCAAAGTTTTGTGAACGGGGCATTTCCCGGCGATTTCCAATAATTTATCACGCTGCGCTTGATCTAATGCCCCTTGCAACACAATCCGTCGGGTAAAGGTTTCCAGTGGCGTATTTTGCCCCTCGGCGTCTTTGGCATGAATACGGTCGTGGGATACATCAACCGATACGTGTTCCAAAGGCCACCCTTTGCGCCGTGCGTATAGGCGGATTGTCATTGACGTGCATGCGCCCAACCCCGCTGCGACAAATTGATAGGGTGTCATGCCTTTGTCTGTGCCACCAAAATCCACCGGTTCATCGGCAAGTGTGTGATGGCGTGGCCCGGCCTGCACGTCTTGTAAGAAACCGTTTTTATCGGCCTCGCTGACGCGGGTGATACCCTCGGGCGCGTTAAGGGCCGGGGGCGTAGGTGGGCGCAGGTCCAGATACCGCGCGGCCCAGGCTGCGATAACCTCGGCGGCATATTCGGCGTCTGCTGGGGTGGTGATAAGGTGATCGGCGTTGTCAAGTGTTACAAAACTTTTGGGATGTTTCGCCGCGATAAAAATTTGCGTTGCATTTTCAATGCCTACGATTTGATCGCGCGGGGCGTGCAGCACTAATAATGCCTTACCCAGTTGCGCGATGGCGGGGCCTACGTGTTCGGCGCGCACGTCTTCGATAAAACTTTGGCTTATACGAATTGGACGACCGCCCAGGTTCACTTCACCCACACCATCCACCGCGATTTTGTCCAGTGCGTCATTGAAATTGTGGGTTACATGTTCGGGGTCAAACGGCGCACCGATGGTGGCGATGGCCTTAACACTGGGCATATCACCCCCTGCGCGTAAAACCGCCGCCCCGCCCAGCGAATGACCAATTAACAATGACGGCGCCATGCCGCGCGCGGTCAATGCCTGCACAGCGGCGTGTAAATCCGCGATGTTTGAGGTAAACGTGGTGTTTTCAAATTCCCCACCCGAATGACCCAAACCGGTAAAATCGAATCGCAACACGGCGATCCCCATCGCGGCCAAGCGGGCGGCGATGCGCCGCGCGGCAGGAATATCTTTTCCGCACGTAAAACAATGGGCCATTAACGCTGTGGCCACATGCGGCCCATCGGGCAAATCCAATCGCGCGGCCAAATCATGACCTGCGTGGCCGGGAAAGGTAAAGCGTTCGGTAGGCATGGGTAGAAACCTTTCGATAGTATTCACCATAGGATGAGGGCCGCCGATCCATTCGGCAACCCTTGCGAAAGAAATGTCACGGTGCTGTGTGGTGAATCCGGCGCCGGATAATACAGACAAGGTTTGGAATAAACCCATCCCCCCATCAGCGGGGAAAGACTGTCGCCTAACCTAACAATTCAATGCGGCGCGCAGGGCGGTTATCCCGGCCTGCGTGATTGCATGACCAGCCCCGGCGGTGATGTCAAACATCACGTTCGCCCCTAATTTTTCGAAAACCGCCGCACTGTCTTGGGCCCGTTTTAACGGAATATGCGGGTCTTGGTCATGCACTGTGATGGCAACCGGCATTCCCGTTAGACGGGCGGTATAATCAAACTGTTTTGGCGCAAATCCGTATAATGCGTCATCCGGCCCGTCGCTTGTGTCCTCTGTCCCAATCAGCCCGGCGGACAGGCCGAAAATACCCGCCATACCATCG
>CALFSY010000268.1 GCA_937916365.1 uncultured Jannaschia sp.
CGCGTGCCCATCGACATATTGCGCCAACAAATCAGGGCAGAGATGACACGTTAGCCATCACCCATTTTCCGCGTTCGAAACATGGCGCCCCTCAAAGAGGAAATTATGCTTAATCCGCCACCGGAGTCACGTGTGCGTTGTAATACGCCCAATCGGTAATGTCGGCGTAATGGTGTGCGCGCCATGTCTCCACGCGCGGGTTCATAACGCGCCGCCAAAGCGGCGGGATAAGCGCAACAATCGTCATAACCGCATACCCATAAGGTAATTGTGGCGCGACATCATCTGTATAGGTCTGCAATAATGGAAACCGGCGGTCCGGCTTGTAATGATGATCGGCGTGGCGCTGAAGATTGATAAGCAGCCAATTCGACGCTTTATGCGCCGCATTCCAACTGTGGTGGGGTTTAACGTGTTCGTATGCACCATCTTGTAAATATCGCCGTGTAAGGCCGTAATGTTCGACATAGTTGGTCAATTCCAACTGTAAAATCGCAACAAACGCCTGCACCATAAACAACCCCAAACCCAACCATCCGCCCAATATGAACGCCAATATCAACATCCCCGCCTGTAGCGCCCCATACCGCCAAAACGGATTTGCCCTATGCCACCAAGGCCGCCCTTGGCGTTGCAGCATCGCACCCTCGGCCCGAAACGCAGACATGCCACATTGCCATAAAACACGGGGGAAGAAACGGTAAAACCCTTCATTATATCGGGCAGTTACGGGGTCGCGAGGTGTGCCAACATACCGATGATGCACCAACAAATGTTCTGATCGAAAATGAGAATAAAGCACACTGGCCAAAAGCAAATCTGCCAACCAACGTTCCAGCTTGGATTTTTGGTGCAGCATCTCATGGGCGTAGTTGATGCCAATCGCCCCTGAAATAACACCAACACCAATGAAAAGGCCCAGCTTTTCCAACCCGCTTAGATGGGCGGCGCGCGTGGCGTAATAAATCATCCCAAAAATTACCGCCGCCTGCACAGGAAACCAAACCAACGTAATAAGGCGATACCAACCAAGCTGCTGATCGGTTGTGTCAAGATCCGCATCTTCCAAATTGAGGCCAATAAAAGCGTCTAAAACAGAAAACAAAAACCATGTGCTTAACGGCATAAGCATCAACCACCATCCCCCTTTGCTTGCAACAAAAACAACCAGAGGGATTAACAAAAGCGATATCCAAAACGGTAACGCACTTCGTAAGCGTGCGACCTGAGCGGCAGGGATCATGGCCTATTCTTTCAATATGAAGAGAATGGAAAGATTGCGGCAAATCTTAAATATGTCAATTCTGTTCCCACATCTGTTGCGCCACATCGAATGCCTTACGCATCACGGTGGGCAGTGCAGATCGTTGAAAATGCGCAACAGGATAAAATGTGCCGCGTAAGGGCGTGGCGTCTTGCGGCACTTCTGCAATCCGAAGTGACAATCGCAAGTGAAAGTGCGTGAATGTGTGGCGCACCTCGACCTCTGAATCGTGCCATTGTGCGATAATCGGGGGGGATGGTTGGGCCGGCGTTTCGGCCCAATCGCTGCCCGGCCATCCCAACATACCGCCCAACAATCCTTTTGCGGGGCGCGTTTCCAAAAGCATCGCACCATCGGCACGTCGCACCACATAGGCAATACCAAAACGCACCGGTTTGGGGGTTTTCGGGGTTTTGTATGGCAAATCGGCGGCCAAACCCCGCGCATGTGCCGCACAAACTATGCGCACCGGGCACAGGCCGCAAACCGGCGATCTAGGGGTGCATATCGTCGCGCCCAAATCCATCACCGCTTGGGCATGGCAACCTGGGCGGTGCACAGGCGTTAGGCGCGCGGCAAACGCCGTAAGATCCCGTTTGGCGGCGGGCAAAGGGGTTTCAACAGCAAAAAGGCGCGCCATGACCCGTTCTACATTGCCGTCTACCACAACCGCCGATTGATCAAAGGCAATCGCCGCGATCGCCGCGGCGGTATAAGGGCCGATACCGGGCAATGTGCGTAACCTGGCCTCTGTTTCCGGAAAAATCCCGTTGTGATCGGATTGCACCTTACGCGCGCATTTCAATAGGTTACGAGCGCGGGCATAATACCCCAATCCTGCCCATTCTGCCATGACCTGTGCATCGTGTCCTCGTGCCAAACTGTTTACATCGGGCCACAATGCCACAAACCGCGAAAAATAGCCGCGCACGGCCGCAACTGTTGTTTGTTGCAACATAATTTCCGATAACCACACCCGATAAGGGTCTGGTCGTTCCCCCCGTGCCAGGGCGGCTGGTCCCACGCGCCACGGCAAATCACGGGCATTTTTATCATACCATTCAAGCAAGGCTGCCCCGATATGGGTATTGAATGTTGTTTCCATGGCCCCACAGGGTTGTTATTTGTCTATATCATATATGAGAATAAATTGCGGTAACTGCAAAAAGATAGCCATGGCACGCCCAAACACCCATTTTCCAAAACGCCGCAAACGCGGTTTTGAACGCGCAAGCGCCGTATTAACCACCGATATGCGCCGCCCAGCGGAAAAACGTGGGTTTGCCCAGGCGCGGATTTTGACCCACTGGACAGACATTGTGGGCGCTGAGATTGCGCAAATCGCACGCCCAGTAAAAATTAGCCACGGGCGTGGGTTTGGCGGCACCTTGATCCTGCTGACAACAGGGGCACATGCACCCATATTAGAAATGTGCAAAGATCAAATTGTTGAAAAAGTAAACGCCTGTTATGGATACAGGGCTATATCACGGGTGCGCATCACCCAAACCGCCCCCACAGAATTGACCAATACCCAAACGGCATCGCCATCCGACGACCCGCAAAGACAGGTGGATCCCGATCGTCTGTGCAATATCACAGCAGGTCTTGAACAGGTGCACGATGCAGACCTGCGCACCGCCTTGGGGCAACTGGCCCGCAATGTTTTAATCAAACCCAAAATATGAGGATGAAACCATGGATCGAAGGACATTGGTCTTGGGGGTGGGCGGTGGCCTGGCCGCGCTTGGTGGATATGCCGTAATTCACCCAATGGTGGCCGGAACGCCCCCGCTTTTGTCGGTTGGGGCGGCACACGCCCAGGACTCTGCGCCACCGGCGGGGGCAGATACCGCCCCAAACGTGATGGAAATGGCCCTGGGCGATCCTGATGCGCCCGTTGAAGTGATTGAATATGCCTCGTTCACGTGCCCCCATTGCCGTCGTTTTCATGAGGATGTCCTGCCACAAATCAAGGCAAACTATATTGACCAAGGTCATGTGCGGTTTATCGTTCGCGAGGTATATGCCAATCGCCCCGCATTGTGGGCCGGAATGGTTGCGCGCTGCGCCGGGGCAGAACGATATTTCGGCGTCGTTGACTTGATCTTTTCGCGCCAATCGGAATGGACGCAAGGCAGCCCGGTGGAAATTGCCGAAAATTTGCGCCGTATCGGGCGGCTGGTGGGATTGGATGATGCCCGCCTTGACGCTTGCCTAACTGATGCAGACATGGCCCAAGCCCTGGTTGACGCATCCCAAGCGCACGCACAAGTCCATGACATCCCGGGCACGCCATCCTTTGTCATTGATGGCGAACTTTATTCCAACATGGATTATGAACGATTTGCGTCCATCCTTGATGACCGGTTGCAAACCGCCGAATGACCGCCCCCTTACACGGGCTGCGCGTTTTAGAATTGGCGCGCATTTTAGCAGGACCCTGGGCCGGGCAAAATTTGGCTGATTTAGGGGCCGAGGTTATCAAGGTCGAAGCGCCCGGCGGCGATGATACACGCCGCTGGGGGCCGCCGTTTGTGGATCGTGATGGCGATCACGCGGCTGCGTATTTTCATGGCTGCAACCGTGGTAAAAAATCCATAATCGCCGATTTCAAAACCGCAAAAGGGCGCGCGCGTGTGCGGGCCCTGGCGGCAGAGGCGGACGTTTTGATCGAAAATTTCAAATGTGGCGGGCTTAAACAATACGCGCTAGATTATGACAGCCTTTGCACAATCAACCCTGGTCTGGTGTATTGCTCAATCACTGGATTTGGGCAAACGGGGCCATACGCCCACCGCGCAGGATATGATTATATTATCCAAGCCATGAGCGGTTTAATGAGCGTCACCGGCACCCCCGAGGGACAACCACAAAAGGTGGGCGTCGCCATCACCGATATTTTAACGGGGCTTTATGCCGTAAACGCGATTTTAGCCGCCCTGCGCCTGCGTGACCAAACGGGGCGCGGACAACACATTGATCTTGCGCTCTTGGATGTGGCAACGGCTGCCATGGCAAACCAGGCGATGAATTACCTGACAACTGGTATTGCACCGCAACGCATGGGCAATGCACACCCGAATTTAACCCCCTATCAAGTGTTTGATTGCGCCGATGGTTGGATCGTGATCGCCACGGGCAATGATGCGCAATACCAACGGTTGTGCCGCATCCTGGGGTTGGCCGATATGGCCGATGCGCCAGAATTTCAAACCAATGCAGATCGGCTTGCCCATCGCGATGCCATGACACAACGATTGACCGCAGAAACGCTAAAATACCAAAAGGCCCATTTGTTACGCGCGTGCGAACATGAGGGCGTGCCCGCAGGCCCTATCAACGATTTGGCCGAGGTTTTTGCCGATCCACATACCCAATCCCGCGGTATGCAGATTGACATGGATGGTATTGCGGGTGTGCGCCCGCCTTATCGGTTTTCGAATGCCAATGTTGCGCTATCCCGCCCGGCCCCTAAGTTGGGCGAAGACGATGCCACAACGGGCTTTGCCCCGCGCCCGCCCACAACGCCCATTACGTCAAAATAGCATTCAAACGTTTGTCGATCACGGCCCAATCGTCCAATTCCAACCTTACCGGAACGGCAATAACCTGCCCACGCCAGGCCGGTGGCAGGCGGGCGGCATCTTTTTCGGTGGTGACCATTTGCGCGCCTAAAGCATGGGCCTGCCGCGCCATGCGGGCCATCAAAGGTTGGGTTAGGGGCTGATGATCGGCCAATGCATGGGCCGCACAGACATTGGCGCCCATCCCCACTAGGGTGCTGAAAAACCTTTGCGGGTGGCCAATCCCTGCAAACGCCAAAACAGGCATTTCTTTCAATGACATCCCCATGGGTAGGGGGTGCAACGCACCAGTCAAATGCCGCCCTTGCACCACGTGTGCCCACACCTTGGCAAATTTTTGCTGCGCCTTTTGGGGGCCGATGGATAAAATCAAATCTGCCCGCGACAAACCGCGTGCAATGGGTTCGCGCAACGGACCGGCCGGAATAACCCGACCATTGCCAAACCCCCGCGCGGCGTCCACAACCACGATGGATAAATCATAATATAGCCTTGCGTTTTGGAACCCGTCATCTAGCAGCAAAACATTGGCCCCCTGTTTCACCGCGGCCTCGGCCCCTGTGGCGCGGTTTTTGGCGACCCAGACCGGCAAAAACGCCGCTAAAAGCAACGCTTCGTCCCCAACCTGACCTGCATCATGCCGATCGGGCAATACGCGAACCGGCCCTGCCAAAGCCCCCCCATGCCCCCGTGTTATGGCGTGGGGGGTCCATCCCCTTTTTACCAATCGCGTGGCCAACGCGATCACAGTAGGGGTTTTGCCTGTGCCCCCCGCTGTTAAATTTCCAACGCATATTACAGGCACGGGCATTCGTTGGCGTTGCCCACGCGCCAAACGTTGGCGCGTTGCAGCCGCATAAACAACCCCCAATGGTGATAACAAAACCGCCCAAACCCCCGCGCGTTGATACCAAAATGGTGGCGCACGCATTAGGACGTCCCCTGCCCCATACGCCCACCGTCCAGACAATCTAGGATTAAGGTTGCGGCGCGTTCTGTTACATCGGCACCGGCCGACACCACCCCCAATGCGGCGTTGGTCATCATCGCCATGTTATCGGGCAACACAAGATCGCGGATCGCATCCCCCAATTCGCGTGACGACATTACCAACCGCGCTGCGCCGACCTTGCCCAACCTATGGTAAATATCGGCAAAATTATCGACAAAAGGACCATGTAAAATCGCCGATCCCAAAGACGCAGGTTCATACGGGTTGTGCCCACCAACCGGTTCCCATGACCCCCCAATGAAACTTATCGGCGCCAGGCGATACCATAGACCTAATTCGCCAATGGTATCGGCTAAATAGATTTGCGTATCCAGCCCGGGCATTTCCCCAACCGAACGCTGTGCAAACGCCCACGTTCCCGTGCGCAATGTTTCGGCCAATGCCTTACCCCGGCCAGGATGACGCGGCACAAGGATTAATAAAAACCGGGGATCGGTGCGTAAAACATCCCCATGTGCGGCAATGATTTTGGCCTCTTCCCCCGGATGAGTAGAGGCCGCCAACCATACCGAACGTTCCGATGTAACCGCGCGCATTTGGCGCAGCATATCTGCATCAACGGGTAAAAGAGGCGCGTTTTCCTTTAGCGATCCCGCAACCTCCATCCGGTGGGGGGGCATACCAAGGTGGCGAAAATGAACCTCGCTTAAGCTATCTTGGATCAACGCATAATCGAAACGGCACAGAAGGCTTTGCACCATGCCACGCACAAACCGCCATTTCCGATAGCTTGCCGCAGATATGCGACCATTGACCATCAGAAGCGGCACCCCACGCGCGTGGGTTTCATAGATCAAGGTTGGCCACAAATCGCTTTCGGTCCAAATGGCAACGTTTGGGCGCCAATGGTTCAAAAAACGGGTCACAAATAATCGTGTATCCAGCGGCACGTATTGATGAATGGCGCGGTTTGGCAACCGTTGTTGCATCACCGTGGCCGATGTCACAGTGCCCGTGGTGACAAGAACGTATAAATTTGGCCGCCATTCCAAAAGATGGTTGATAAGCTCAACCAGGGCCGTTGCCTCACCCACGCTTGCGGCATGAAACCAAATCAGCGGCCCCTGTGGCCGGGGCACAGACGCGATGCCACGGCGTTCGGTGACCCGCGCGGGGTCTTCTTTGCCTGCTGCTAAACGATCGCGCAGTTTGCGTTCGGCAAACCCGATGCCACCGCGGGCCGACCAGGCACGATAAAGGGTAAGGGCAATGGAACGTGTCACCAAGTGCATCCGACCGTTTCTAATTGCCCAATTCTTCGGTTGGGGCGGTTTCGACCTCTTCATCGCGTAATCGGTGAAGGTGCGCGATGAAGTATCGGGTGTGCGCATTATCGACTGTGCGCTGTGCCTCGGCCTTCCACGCATTATAGGCGGTAGCATAGTTGGGAAATAAACCCACAATATGAATTGCGTTGACATCCCGAAATTCGTTTTTTTGCGGGTCGATCAATTCGCCGCCAAAAACAAGATGCAGGCGCTGGGTCATGGGATCACCTATGTTTGTGTTGTGGGTGGAACATGCGCGCACGTTGTAAGGCGTGCCACCGGCGGGTCAAGCGGTGCCTGACGTTGCATTCTGATTGCCTGTGGCGCGTGCCAACAAATCGGTGTGCAGCGTGGGGACCGCCGCGATCATACCGTCTGTTGCAGGGATTGGTTTATTAAACGTCACGGGGGCGCCTGTGCTATCGGTTACGATTGTGCCTGCCTCAATCGCGATCACAGTGCCGGCGGCAACATCCCATTCCCATGTTTGGCCGAATGTAACCATGCCATCGAACCGCCCCGATCCCACCAAGGCCAAACGATAGGCCAGCGATGGTCGATAACTGCGCTGCACAGTGGGCACACCACCAGGCCAATGATGTGGGGCAAGGTTTTTCTTTGCCGTCAATAGGTGTGGTTGGGCATTACTATGGGTGGTGGTGGCCCGGATGGGCGCACCATTTAACGTTGCCCCCTGTTCAATGGCACCGGCAAACAAAAAATCGCGTATCGGTAGAAACACCACCCCTACAACCGCAACACCATTTCGGGCAACCGCGATGGAATGGGCAAAGGTGTCCTGCCCTGCAACAAAAGCACGGGTGCCATCAATCGGGTCAACAATAAAGGTATATTCGGCGCCAAGGCGGGCGGGATCATCATCGCTTTCTTCCGAAAGCCACCCGTAATCGGGGCGCGCGGCCAACAGCTCGGCCTTTAGCATACGGTCGATTGCAAGGTCGGCCTCGGTCACGGGGCCCGCGCCACCGCCTTTGTCCCATGATGCGGGCGATTGGCGGAAATAACGTTTCGCGATACGGCCCGCCGCCTTGGCCGCATCCATCAAAAGCGTCAGATCGCGGCGCGCATCATTCCCCCGCAATCGTCAATCCCTCGACCAACAAAGATGGGATGACGCGGGAACGATATGGGCGCGCATCGTTGGCGGGGCGCAGTGTTTGCAACATAGACCGCAAATTACCGGCAATCGTGCATTCATTGACCGGATACGCAATTTCGCCGTTTTCAACCCAAAATCCGGCGGCGCCGCGCGAATAGTCGCCTGTTGTTGGGTTAATGGATGCCCCCAACATTGCCGTAACCAACAACCCGCGTCCCATATCGGCCATTAACTGTGCCTGTGTTACCCCCCCGGGGGTCAACGTCAGGTTGCCGATACTGGGATACGGGGGTGATGCAGCACCCCGCGTCGCGTTACCGGTGGACGGCAGGCCAAGTTTACGGCCCGTGCCCAAATCCAATGTCCAGCCACATAACACGCCGTTTTTAACAATATCACGCGGCATTGTTGCAATGCCTTCGCCATCAAACGGGGACGAGCCGGATACACGCTTGCGATGGGGATCCTCGGTCAACGTAAGGTCGGGCGGCAACACCAATTCCCCTAAGGCATCCCGCAGCCAAGATGCCCCCCGAACAATCGCCGCGCCCGAACAGGCGGCCACCAAATGGCCGATCAAGGATGCCGATATACGTTCATCATAAAGCACGGGGAAAGCCCCCGTTGGTGGTTTTCTAGCCCCCGCTCGGGCAACGGCACGTTCCCCTGCGGTGCGCCCGATATGGTCTGGTGACATAAGATCGGCGGCGTGACTGCGGCTATCGCTGTCATAATCCCGTTCCATCGTCAAACCTTCGCCGGTGATGGCGATGCAGGAAACGGCATGATTTGACCGCGCGTATCCACCGGAAAATCCGTTTGTGGCGGCCATATGAAATCTCCAGCGGGCAAACCCCGCGCTGGCAGATTGCACCTGCGATACACCGCCAATGGCCAACGCGGCGGCCTCGGCCCGGCGCGCGATGTCTTCCAATGTGGTGGGGTGTGGATCGGGCGTTGGGTCGTGTAGGTCCAGCGCATCGCCATCACGCACGGGGCTTAATTGTGCAGCCTCGGCCAGGCCGATTGTGGGATCCTCCGGCGCGGCGCGGGCCATGGCCACGGCACGTGTGGCCATTTCGACCAATGTTTCAGGGGCGGTGTCGGATGCTGCAACGCAGGCCTGCCGATGGCCGACCAGGGCACGAATCCCAATTTCGCGCCCTTCGGCACGTTCTGTTTGTTCAAGTTTGCCATCGCGGACATCAACATTGACGGATGCGTTTTCGATCACAATCGCGTCGGCGGCATCAGCACCGGCACGTTGTGCGGCGTCCAACATAGCCTGGGTCAGGTGCGCGAATGTATCGTCCATGGTATGTATGCCTATTGTGTTGGGATGCCGAATCAAGAAAGAGGCAGCACGTTCCATCATCTGCCTTAAGCAAAAGGTGCATAAAACATTTGATTGAAATACGCCACGTATGGCGCATTTCAATGCCAGGCGGCCTCTTGCCCAAATAAAACGCGGTGTGCCAAAATCACAGCGTGTATGTGGCGCGCATGATTTTCAACACTACCGCCCCGCAAACACCCATTCAAAACGGAAGCTCTAGACCATTGGCCGTCACCCGCCCATCTTCGGTAAACTCAATGTTGGTTTCTAGGGTGTCCGGCGCACTGCCCGGGCGGGTAAAGCCGCCAATCAAACCGCGCACCATAAGCACGTTTTCAGACGGTAAAATGCCCGAGTCCTGCAATCTATCCAACAGGGCCATAACGCCCGAGGCACGCAAATCAATCACACCCACTGGTTGCGGGAATATCGGATTTTGCATGAATTCAAAATCGCCTGTTCCTGTCAATTCTGCCCCTAGTGCGGCAAGTAGGATTTCGTTTATGCGCAATCCACGCAGTTCGATTGGATCTCCATCGGTTTCCGCCGGATCATAGGTCATCAAATCAACCAAAACCTGTAACTGGGCGCTGACATCGGCAACCAAGGTGATGGGATCGCGCGCCATGAATTCGCCGGGATCAAACAACGCCCAAATCGGATCGCCCATCGTAATGTCTTCATAGGCAATGCGTAGCGTGGCATCGGCCAAATCTTCGCTTGCGGCGATGGGAAATGCGAAACTAAATTCGGCACTTTCGCTGGTCACATCAATCGGCATCGGTATATCGGAACCTTCGATATGCACCTCTGTGCCGTTTGCGGTTAAACCATAGGCAATTTCGTCGGTGGAAACATCAACCTCCATCGCGCCGCCCGCATTGGTATAGGCCATTTGAAAGCTGCTAGTATCATCATTCAAATCAACATCATAGGTCAGACCGGCGTATTCAAATACCCCGGAAACATCGAAATTTTCCGGAAATACATCAAATTCTGCATATGACGCAAATGATCCTATGTTTCCCCCACCCTCAAAGGCGATGTCATCCATGGATAAGTTGAATTTCAGGTTACCTTGGCTACGATCTTCGGGGGCGGCATCAAATGCGATAATAAGATTTTCCAACGCATAAACGCTTTCGGTGACGATATTTTCAAGATTGCGCCCATCGACCACATCAGTGGCGTCTAACCCATTCATAACTAAAGAAAAGTTAACGTTTAGCGGTTCGGACCCGCCCGTAATTTCCCCATCCGTTAGGGTAAGGGTATCGGCGGTGTAGTCATAGGTACGTTCTCCAACCGTGCCGCCCGCAACAATTTCCAACCCTTCATACGTCATCAAAATTTCAATCGTGACAGGCGGCGAACCATCTTCAAACGCGTCGGCAGGAAACGCTATGTCAATCGTATAAGGTTGCGACATTTCGATGTTGACAGTACCGTCACGATTGTTTGTCAACGTAATGGTGTCCACCTGCGCTAGGCCTGCCATGGTGTCTGCACCGGCCATTGTGGTGGAGACACCATTCAAAATCAAACCGGTGTCGGTTTCGATCGCTTCTTCGGCCACTAGGGTTTGGCCCTGTACCGCCCCCTGCGCCTGCCATTCGTTCCACAATTCTGCCGCCGTGACCTGTGCCAAAGCGGGCGTGATAGGGGCCAAGGACAGCACCGAAAAACTTAATAAGAAGGACAGATAGCGTGACATGGATTCAACCCCATTTAGGAAAGCAGACATCATAACGTTTAGAGGTACGTGATGGTGCGTCAACCCCGAATTACCCCCGACTGTCCGGCAATTATTGCAGTCTGGTGTGGGGTTCGGCAAAAAATTTGCTAAACATACTGCGGTGTCCCATATCTATTTAGAAAACTTAGCGTCGTGTGCCATAACGCGAGCGTATTTGGCATCATCACGCTCAGACACGGGCTAATGTGCGGCGGCCATTGCACGATGTAGCGCCGGACGGGCACGCATCATCGCTAAAAAATCCGCAAACCGTGGTTCAACAATGGGAAATTTCGCAATTCCCGCCCAAAACCCACAATGGGCCAGCAAAATATCGGGAATGGTCATGCCTACCCCCATCAAATAAGGCCCATCTTCGGCCATTCGGGGGATCAGCGCCCTTTGATTACGTTCAAATTCCCATTTAAGGCTGTCTTTAATCGCGGGCATACGTTGATCTTCAGGTAAAATAAAACTGTGTCGTGCGGCCATCCAAAGGATTTGGTCAAATTCATCAATGATGAACTGCGTCAAACTGTCCTGCCGTGCACGTTCAATGGTGCCAGACGCAAAGGTAAATTGACCGTGTGCATCCCCCAGATATGTCATGATGGCCACTGAATCCGAAATTGGCACGCCATCAGACACCAGCACCGGCACCTTTCCCGCAGGGTTGAATTGCACAACATCAGCGGCATGGGGCAGCGCAGGGATGTGATCGTAGGCGATGCCCATTTCCTCTAGCATCCAAAGCACGCGCAAGGTGCGGCTTTGCACGCTGCCGATTACGCGATAGGTCATATGTAGCCCCCTTATCGTCGCCTTGGGATCATTGCCAATCTAATCAATGCCCGTTCCATGACCGCCATGTGCGGTATGGCCGCCGATGAACGTAGGCTTAGGTCGGTATCTATAAGAATCGATAATGCCGTTTCCAGGGCTGATTGCCGCCATTCCCGCGCCTGCCGCAGCATTCGGTCACGACGTGGGCCAAAAACCGGCGGACGCACCGCCGAAATGCCCGCCGCAGCGCCATTGGGGTGGCTGACGGCGCGATGGAGGGCCTGAAAATGCCGCAAGGCCGCAATGCACACGCCCACGGGTTGCTGCCCTTGGTTAGATAGGCGCGCCAATAATGGCCCGATAGAATCGGTTTTTGCCTCAGCGGTAGCATGCAAAATTTCATCTAATTCCGCATCCCGTGTCAGGGGCGCGACAACCTCTAAATCTTTGGGTGAAACCGGCGTTGGATCTGCGGTTTTGTAAAGGGAGAGCTTTTCCAGGGTTTGCCGAAAATCACCCAACGGCAAAATGCGCGACAGCGCCTCTAAATCATTCCAGGTGGCGGGTTCGAATCGACTGTGGTCAAGACCTGCGGTTTGGACCATCTGTTCAATCTCAGATCGTGACGGTGGATCATCATACAGTGGCACAATATGGGCGTTGGATTGACGATCAAACACCTTGCGCAACGCGGATTTGGCCGTCAAACGGCCAGCTGTGGCAATAATATGAGCATCCCCATCCCGCCATTCGGAGAGGGCAGATGCAAAAATCGCGGCCAATCCGTCGGTGGCGCCCTCTATCAGCACGGCGCGCGGGCCGGGGAAAAACCCCACAACCTTGATCGTATCGATCAACGTGGCGGGATCCGCCCGCAATTCGGCCCCTGATATGCGGGTCAGGCGCAATTCTTCCTCTGCGCCGGGGCCAAGCAGGGTTTTCAAAACATCCTGTCGCCACAGGGTAACGCGCATCGCGTCATCCCCAAAAACCAACAAACCTGCCATTCCTGATGTCATGATATGATTGGCCGTATCACGGGCAGATAGTTTTTTCATGCCCATCCCTGCGCACCAGCATAAAGGCGCGTTACGATTTGATCGGCCAAGGCGATCATCAACCGATCCTCTGCATCGCGGCGGGCCGCAGCAGTCGCAACCGGCGACCCCGTGGTGGCGTAGGCTGTGAATGTTGATACTGTGCCTGCCTGCACCTGGGCCTGTGTTTGGGTGTCGATGACTGTAAACTGCACGGTGCCACTGATATTAATGCGGGTAATGTCATCGGTATTGATAATAGCCAAACTGCGTTCTTCGGTGCGGATGTTATGGGTTAAGGTGTGGGTCGGGGTGACGGCACGGCCAAGGCGATTTTCCAACCGCGCAACCAATTCAAACCCCAGGCGGGTATTGGGCGCGGCAATGCGCACGTGCCCCCGGATCGCACCCCCCGATCCATCAGGCCCATAAACAGGGGCAAACCCACACCCCGCCCCCAATGACAGGGCAAGCAATTTACAAAAAGCGCGGCGGTTAAGGAACGACATTCACAATTCTATTCGGCACAATGACAAGTTTTTTCGGCACCCCGCCCGCCAATGCCTTTGTTACGGCATCATCTGCAAGCGCGATTTTTTCAATCTCTTCTGTTGAGGCATCTTTGGCGACCACGATTTCGGACCGGCGTTTCCCATTGATTTGAATGGGCAGGGTTATCGTATCTTCGACCAACATAGCCTCATCAAAAATGGGCCACGGTGCGGTGGCAATTAGCCCCTGGCCATCATGATGTTCCCAAATGGCTTCGGCCAAATGAGGCGTCATGGGTGACATAAGCTGCGCCAAAACCATAATTGCGGTGCGCTGGGCGGCATGGCCCGCCTTTGATTTTGCCAAGATATTGGTAAAGGCATACAGCTTTGCAATCGCGGCGTTAAACCCAAAACTTTCGATCCCGCCTGTGACATCAAAGATGGTTTTATGCATCGCCCGCAAAAGCGCCTCATCCCCCGTGCCTGGTGTATTGGGATCCATCTGCGCGATTTTATCGGATAATGCCCAAACACGGGACAGATGTTTGTGGGCGGCCTCGGCCCCGCTGGCCGTCCATTCCACATCGCGTTCGGGGGGGGAATCGCTTAGGACAAACCAACGCGCGGTATCGGCCCCGTATTGCGAAATAATGCGCACAGGATCGACAACATTTTTTTTCGATTTTGACATTTTGGCCGATGGCACGATGTCCACCACTGTGCCGTCGTGCAAAAATCCTTTGCCATCGCGCCATTCCACATCTTCGGGGAAATGATACACCGCACGCCCTTGGGCATCGTGGGTTTGGTAGATCGCGTGGGTCACCATGCCTTGGGTGAACAACGCGTCAAAGGGTTCGATTGCCGTTTTCGGCAAATGGCCGCAAATGTGCATCGCTCGCGCAAAGAAACGTGAATACAGCAGATGCAAAATCGCGTGTTCAATACCGCCGATGTATTGATCCACGTTCATCCAATAGGCCGCCGCATCCAAGTCGGTGGGTGTTTGGGCGTGGGGGGCGGTAAAGCGGATATAATACCACGACGAATCGACAAATGTATCCATTGTGTCGGTTTCACGCAGCGCCGGACCACCGCACGCAGGGCAAATTGTGTTACGCCAGGTTGCGTGCCGGTCTAGCGGATTGCCCAGTACCGTAAAATCAACGTCACGTGGTAATTCAATAGGCAAATTTTCGCGCTTTTCCGGCACAATTCCGCAGGTTTCACAATGCACAACCGGAATCGGGCATCCCCAATACCGTTGCCGCGACAATCCCCAATCGCGCAGGCGAAACTGCGTCACACCATGGCCCATCCCTTGGCGTTCCATATACGCGATGGTGGTATCAACGGCCTCTTGCCCCGTGGCAATGTCAATTCCTGCGAAATGATTAATCCACTGCACCCGTTCTGTTTTCGGGGGCACAAAGGCCTGATCGCCCACGGGTTCAGGGTTTTCCAATGCCTCAAACGTTGAAATAATCGGCAACCCATATTTGCGGCAAAAATCTAAATCGCGTTGATCGTGCGCAGGACAGGCAAAAATTGCGCCAGTGCCATAGTCCATCAATATGAAATTTGCGATCCAAACCGGAAGTTCCCAATCGGGGTTTAGCGGATGATGCACCCGCAATCCCGTATCCACACCCCGTTTTTCAGCCTTTTCCAAGGCTTCTTCGGTGGTGCCGCCTTTGCGCATATCGGCCACTTGTGCGGCAAGATCGGGGTTTTCTGCGGCCAGTGCCTGTGCCAATGGGTGATCGGGCGATACGCCGACAAACGATGCCCCCATCAATGTATCGGGGCGCGTGGTATATACCTCAATCCCATCATGCCCATGCGCTGTCTTGGTGAGCGGCCAAACCATTCGCAACCCGCGGGATTTACCGATCCAGTTTTCTTGCATCAACCGCACCTTGGCGGGCCAGGCATCCAAATCATCCAACGCGGTTAAAAGATCTTGCGAAAAATCACCGATCCTAAAAAACCATTGCGGCAGGGCGCGGCGTTCAACCTCGGCCCCTGATCGCCACCCTTTGCCGTCAATCACCTGTTCATTGGCCAACACAGTTTGATCCACGGGATCCCAATTCACAGTGGCGATTTTACGATATACTAAATCGTTTTCCAAAAAATCCAGGAACAGCGCCTGTTGCTGGCCATAATAATCGGGATCGCAGGTGGCAAATTCCCGGCTCCAATCAATAGATAGGCCCAGGGGCTTCATTTGATCGCGCATGATGGCGATGTTGGCATATGTCCAATCTGCGGGATGGCCGCCGCTGGCCATGGCGGCATTTTCTGCCGGCATACCAAAGGCATCCCACCCCATCGGATGCAGAACACTGTGACCCGTTGCGCGTTTGTAGCGCGCAATCACATCACCCATCGTATAATTGCGCACATGGCCAATGTGTATCCGCCCCGAAGGATACGGAAACATTTCCAACACATAGTATTTGGGTTTGCCGTCTTCGCGTTGCGCGATAAAAACGCCCGCCGCATCCCACGCCTTTTGCCATTTGGGTTCTAATGTTGCGGGATCATATCGGCGCATATCGGTTCAAATCCTTGGGCATTTCGCCGAAACGAAAGCCCGGGTTGTGGCAAATTTCGATTGTGGCGAACCTTAAAGGCCTGCATCCTGAACACGCAACTGTCGTGCACGGGTTAGAATCGCATCTTCAATCCGGCGCACCACATCGCGTGATACCGCGCCACCCCGGCTTTGCACCGATACGCGCAACGATCGTGCCTCTAACGCGGGGTCGCGCACCAACACCGTAGCCCTGTATGCGCGGCTTCCACCAGGCGGGGTGCCATAACCAAACGAAATGACACCCGAAAAGGGATCGGCGCTTTCAACCGGCATGAAATCCAAAATTTCCAGCGACGCATTCCACAGATAGCGGTTAACCGCGACCGTTACATTCGGATCAGCGCCGGAATTGAACAGATCAAAAATGGTTTCGCGGTCAGAGGGTTCGATTGTGCCGGAGTCTTCAAGTGTTGAACGTGTTTCTGGGTTTATATCGCGTGAAAAAACACCATCACCACCACATGCTGCCAATAACACCATAAGCCCCCCAACAAAGCCCCACGTTGTTAGATAACGTAAAAATTGGTATTTCATCTAACGCCCTCAACCACAGCTATTTTATATGGTTTATAACACTCACGAACGGCACGGCAAGGCCCCAGGCACACCCATAACACATGAAAACACTGTGACATGTCTGCACCACGGTTTAATGTTGATACCGATGTCAACCGTCCTTGGTTGCAATCCAAATCACAACGCGCGAAACAAGATACATGCTCAATTCGGATTTCCGTTTTGAGGGGCACCCTATTCAAAAACGAGCATGAGGGAAAAACCATGAAAAAAATTCTTTTGGCCACAACGGCGCTTGCCGCCACCAGTGGTGTAGCAATCGCTGATGTAAATCTGACTGGTCGGGCGGAAATGGGCTACTTTGGTGGTTCTGGTATTAATGAATCTTTCCATACGGATCTTGACGTAACATTCACCCTTTCGGGCGAAACTGATGGTGGGCTTACATTCGGTGCGACAGTCGATCTGGACGAAGGCGGCGATGGCGCCGATGCCACAGATAATGATTTCGAAGACGGCGGCGCATCTGTCTTCCTATCTGGTCCTTTCGGAAACTTGACCCTAGGTGATACCGATGGTGCCATGGACTGGGCCTTAACCGAAGCCGTAGGTAACCCAGGATCATTGCGTGATGATGAAACCGAACACGGCGGATATGTTGGCGGCAACTATCTTGATGGCGCTTATGACGGCCAAATCCTGCGGTATGATAATACCTTTGGCGACTTCGGATTTGCTGTTTCGGTCGAAGCAGACGATGACGGTGTAGACGATCCTGGCTATGGTGTTGGTATTCGCTATAATGTTGATCTGGCCTTTGGTGATCTAGCCCTTGGGTTGGCATATCAAACTGCAGACAGCAGTGATACAATCGGTGGTGTCGCACTGGATGCAGGTGGTATCGAAGTTGCCGCACTCAGCGCCGCATTGACAACCGATTCAGGTTTCGTGGCAAGCATTATGTATGCCGACATCCAAGGCACAGTAGGCGGTGCCGACGCGGACATGGAACACTATCAAATCAGTGCTGGATATAGCTTTGATGCATTTTCGATCCATGCAAACTATGGCGAATTCGACGGTGCTTCTAATCGGTCAGGTTACGGCCTTGCGGCGAAATACGATCTGGGCGGTGGGGCATCTATCCACGCGGGTTATGGTGTCACCGATAACTCAACCACCCCAGATACCGAAAGATGGTCATTCGGTGTGGCAATGTCATTCTGATCCATTTGGATTAATCTAATCAAAAAGGCGGGTATAAAACCCGCCTTTTTATTATTTATGCACTATATATGTTTGAACTTTTGCGAATGTTGGCATGTCCTTTTCCCGTTACACCTTTAGGTCGGCGGCAAAAATACCGTCATGCCCGCCTGTGCATGCAGCGACGAGGATTGCGCCCGCGTGCTGGTGGTCTGGATGTGCCACATAGGCGTCATTTGCGGCCTTATCCGCAAAAGTTACCACAAAACCATACGCATAGCGTCGCGATTTACCTTCAAAATCCAGGTTAGGCCCATGCTGTAGCCCAACCATACCTGGAATTTTGGCGGGCAAAGCCGCTAAAATTTCTATCGCTTGCCGAATCTGGGTGTATGCGCCTGTGTCTTTGGGGTCTAACAACACAATATGGGTCAGCATATCATCATCCCTCTATCAGAATCGCCCGAAAATCGTTGACGTTTGTCAGCGTGGGGCCCGTTATAATTTGACCATCAATCGCGGCAAAAAATCTGTGGGCATCGTTTTGGTCCAACGCTTTGGCCGCATCGACGCCACGCGCGCGGGCACGGGCCAAGGTTTGCGGCCCGATTTGTGCGCCCGCAACCTCGGCCACACCATCCACACCATCGGTGTCGCAGGCAATCGCGTGAATGCCTACCGCCCCCTCCAACGCCAGGGCGAGGGCCAGCGCATATTCCGCGTTTGGGCCACCAATGCCATTGCCGCGGCGCATTACGGTTAATTCCCCCCCTGATAAAATGATGCGCGGCCCCTTGGCCCGCCGCGCAATCGCGGCATGGGCGCGGGCAATGTCGCGGGCCTCGCCCTGCACCGCATCGCCCAATATGTCTGTTGGATACCCTGCTGCCGCGGCGATTTTTGCCGCAGCGGCCAGCGATTGCGACGGCGCGGCACAGATCACATTTTGCACCCGCGACAACCGCACATCTGTGGGGGGGATTGGGTCCCCCCCTGCCGCCAGAAAATCGCGAATCGCGGGCGGGGGTGTAATGCCCCATGTGTTTAATACCGCCAACGCACGGGATGCATCGCCGCGGTGCCCAACGGTTGGGCCGCTGGCAATATCGCCCGGATCATCGCCAGGCACATCCGATACCATCAATGTAAGCATCCGCGCCGGATACGCCGCGGCGGCCAAACGCCCACCTTTGACGGCCGAAATTTCTTTGCGAATACCATTGATGTCACCAATCGGCGCGCCCGAGGCCAACAAATCCTGCGTCAACGCTTGCTTTTCCGATAACGTTATGCCCGCCGCCGGTGCACAAAGCAGCGCCGATCCCCCCCCAGAAATCAACGCCAAAACAAAATCATCCGCGCCGGCACCTGAGACAATATCCAATATACGGCGCGTCGCGGTGACCCCCGCCGCATCGGGCACGGGGTGGGCGGCCTCAACAATTTCGATTCCTTTGCATGGGCGGGCATACCCATATCGCGTAATCACCAATCCCGCACACGGGCCCCAGGCGGCCTCGACCGCCTCGGCCATTCGGGCGCTGGCTTTGCCCGCGCCGATGACAAGAACACGGCCCTTGGGCTTTGGTGGCAAAACCTGCGCCAAACTGCGCATGGGGTCGGCCACCTCGACCGCATGATCAAATAATGCGCGCAGCATACTTTGGGGGGTCATAATATTACCCCCGTGCTTGAGGCACGTGGGACCAATGATACCGGTGCCCGAATCACGGGGGCGGGACGGCAACCTTTGATCATCCAATCACACAAACGTTGTGCCGTATCTTGGGCAAATTGGGCAATATCACACGCCACTGACGAAAGCTGCGGCCAAACTTGCACACAGTCTTCGATATCGTCAAACCCCACCAGCCGCAGATCAGACCCGATGCACCGCCCGGCACGCGCATAGCCTGCCATCACCCCAAACGCGACCAGATCGTTAAAGCAAATGGCCGCATCAATTTTGGGGTTTTGGGCCAGCAAGGTGTCCGCCGCCGTCATGCCAAATGCACGCGATGGGCGACCATGCAACGTAAATGGCGTAATTCCCTCTTGGTTAAGGGCCTCAATATACCCAGACATGCGTTCGTGTGTAATGGCGCGCCCTTCAAACCCGCCAACAAAAGCAACGCGCCGTGCCCCAAGGTCCACGAGATGTTTTGCGGCCAACGCGCTACCTGTGGCATAATCAAAACTGGAAAACGGGAAAAGATCCAATCGTTCATCCATTTGGCGCAAAACTTGTAAGGTAGGCAAACCGGCCTGTGCAATTTGGTCAAAGGTTCGGGACCCATTATCATAAGTGGGTGAAATAACCATCGCCGTAACTCCATGTTCGATCATTGAGGCAGTTAATGCCGCCTGTAATGCGGGATCTTCGGCCGAATTTGAGATGACAGTTGCATAACCACGCGCGGCCAGTGTCATTTGTAGCTTGACCGCGAATTCGGTAAAAAATGGATTGCGCAGATCATTGATGATAAGCCCCACCAAACCCATGGTGCCAGACCGCAGATTCGCCGCCGCACGGTTATAAACATACCCCATATCAGCCATGGTGTGGCGCACCAATTCGGCGGTTTCGGCACGGACCTGCCCGCTGCTTTGTAACACCAGACTGACCGTTGATTTCGACACCCCGGCCCGGGCCGCAACATCGTGGATGGTGGGGCGGCGTTTCACCTGGGCTATCCTTCTTCGATGCCATGCAATGCCAATAATGTGCGCATACGCGCCTGGGCCAAATCGGGGCGCGCCAAAAGCCCCGCTTGATCGGCCAAGCGAAACACCTGTGCATAATGGGTGATAGCGCGGGATGATTGAAACCCACCAGGCATAATGAAATGGCCCTGTGTGTCGTTTAACCAGCTTAAAAACGCGATCCCAGCCTTATAAAACTGTGTGGGCGCTTTGAAAATTTCACGGCTTAGCGGCACCGTGGGGGCCAACAATGCATGATATTTGACGTGATCGTTTTCTGCGAGCGCCTCAAGCGCCTGTGATGCCGCGGGGGCGATGGCGGCAAAAATGCCCAGCAAAGCGTGGGAAAAATGCGTGCCGTCCCCTTCGATCAAGGCGGGATAGTTAAAATCATCCCCCGTATACAACCGCACGCCCGCGGGCAGACGTGCGCGAAATGAGGCTTCGTGCGCCTGATCCAGCAGCGAGATTTTTATGCCGTCCACCTTTGCGGCATGGCGGGTGATCAGATCCAGGACAATGCTGTTGGCCTGTGCCACATCGGGGGTGCCCCAGTATCCCTTAAGCGCGGGGTCAAACACATCGCCCAACCAATGCAAAATCACGGGGGCCGCCGCCTGGGCAATTAGATGGTCGTAGACTTTGGCATAGTCATCCGGCGCAGCGCCCAGTGCGGGCAACGCACGCGTCGCCATCAGGATGATTTGCCCACCTGCGGCCTCAATCACCTCCATCTGCTCAGCATAGGCGGCGATGATCGCGTCCAAACTGGTCAACGTGCCCGGGGCCGCGCCATCGGTGCCTGCGCCACAGGCCACGCGGGGGGTCAGCGGGTGGGCCTTGGCCTCAATCAATGTGCGGCGGATTAACGCGCGCGCGGTGGGCCAATCCACGCCCATGCCGCGCTGTGCGGTATCCATCGCCTCGGCCAGATGCAGGCCCTGATCCCACAATGTATGACGAAAGGCCAACGTTGCCACCCAATCCACCGTTGGGGGGCCAAGCCACGGGTCACGCTCGGCCATTGGGTCGCTAATGACGTGGGCCGCGGCAAAGGCCGTGCGCGTTAACGCACGGCGCGGGGCGCGCGGGGTCAAAGGCACCCCGGTTAAGTTATATTTTT
>CALFSY010000269.1 GCA_937916365.1 uncultured Jannaschia sp.
TTACATCAAGGATGAGTTCCAAAACCTTTCGGCTTTCCTTCACGCCAAGGGCAGCGGTAGGTTCGTCTAAAATAATAACCTTTGATCCGAACGCCGCAGCACGGGCAACGGCAACACCCTGTCGTTGCCCCCCAGACAATGTTTCAACGGCTTGGTTGATATTTTGGATCGTCATCAACCCCAAATCATTCAACTTTTCCCGGGCAAATTTTTCCATTGCAGTACGGTCGAGTTTTCCAAACACGCGCCCCATAACGCCACGTTTGCGGATTTCGCGTCCCATGAACATGTTATCGGCAATGCTAAGCGCGGGGGACATGGCCAAGGTTTGGTATACCGTTTCTATTCCTGCCTGCCGCGCCTCATTGGGGGAGGTAAAGGTAATCTTTTTACCGTCTAAATAAATATCGCCTTCATCGGGGTCTACCGCACCGGAAATGGTTTTAATAAGGGTTGATTTGCCCGCCCCATTATCCCCGATCACCGCCAAAATTTCATCCGGCATAAGGTCAAAATCGCATTTGTCTAACGCAATCACACGGCCATAATGTTCGGTCAAACCGCGACATTTGAGAATGGGGGCAGTCATGTTAAAACCTTTCTAATCCATTGATCCACGGCAACGGCGCTGATGATCAGAACACCGATTAACAAGAGCGTCCATTGCGGATCAGCACCCGACATGCGCAACCCCAATTCAAATACCCCAACAATCAATGCCCCAAAAAATGCCCCGAAAATCGACCCACGCCCACCAAACAACGATATTCCCCCAATCACCACGGCGGTGATGGATTGGATATTGCCCACCTCACCAGTAGAAGCCGAAGGCGTAACCGCCCCAAACCGGCCGATCATCACCCATCCCGCCAGCGCGCAGATAAACCCTGCCAACATATAAACCGACATCAAGGTGCGATGCCGGTTAACCCCGGCCAGTTCCGCCGCCTCTGGATCATCGCCCACGGCATAAACATGCCGCCCCCAGGCCGTGGAACGTAGGCAATAGGCAAGGATCAAAACCAAGGCCACCATCACCAGAACGCCATAGGTGATATTGACCTGATACAAAAAATCAAGGATCGGTTGGCTGGTATCGGACGGCCTGCGCCCATTGGCATACTCTAGGCCGCGCATTGCCTCGATCCCATCGACGATTTGACGGTTTAATCGCACACCCATCCATTGCAGCATCGGCGCATCGGCGGCTAGATCCTGTGATCTAATGGTTTCATTGCGCGAATATAGGTAATTTGCGGCCAACACGATTTGCCACATACCCAGCGTCACGATAAAGGGTGGCAATTTTACCCGGCTGACAAGCCAGCCAGAGATCGCGCCAATGGCGGTTCCCATAGCCAGACCGCAAAAAATAGCTGCGGTTGGCGGGATACCATAGCGGAACGTGAATTGCCCCATAATCACCGAACAAAAAACGGCGATCGCCCCAACCGAAAGATCAATGCCCGCTGTTAGAATAATGAGTGTTTGCGCTGCGGCCAAAATGCCCACAATCTGCACCTGTTGCAGGATTAGCGTCAGTGTCGAAGGCGAAAAAAAACGTTCCCCTAAAAGCGTGCCAAATAGAATAAGCGCCCCGATCAATACCACAAGCGGCACCAAAGATGGGGTTGTATGCAGTGCGTGTTGAAGCCGCGATAAAAACCCACGCCGATGATCGAAATCCACCACCGATGTGTCCGCATCCTGAACGGCGGATTCAAAATCTTGCGGGCCGCTCATGGCAACGTCCTTTCGCAGCATATGGTGTGGTGGTCGGGTGCGTGCGGCAAGGGCGGTCTTGTGATAAGCGCCCCCACCGAAATCTAAGCGTTTCTAAGGCATTAGCCCCAGCACAGGTCTAACCCTTCTTCAACCGAAATTGATTCGACACCGTCAACGGGCGCATTTGTCACCAACGCAACGCCGGTATTGAAGAAATCCAACCCTTCGGAGGGTTCAGGCACGCTGCCATCTTCGGCAAATTGGTGGATGGCTTCGATGCCCAGTGCGGCCATCAACAACGGGTATTGTTGTGACGTGGCCCCAATGACGCCATCGGCCACGTTTTGCACCCCGGGGCAACCGCCGTCCACCGATACGATCAGCACATCGTTTTCCCGCCCAACGGCGCGCAACGCCTCATAAGCACCTGCTGCGGCAGGTTCGTTGATCGTGTAGACCACGTTGATCGTAGGATCAATGGCCAGGCAATTTTCCATGGCGGTGCGGCCGCCTTCTTCGTTTCCGGCGGTCACCTCATTACAAATGATGCGTGGATCGTCTTCGTCCCCCCACCGATTTGGATCGGCCACATCAATGCCAAATCCGGTTAAAAACCCTTGGTCGCGCAGAACGCCTACGGTGGGTTGGCTAACCGAAAGGTCAAGCATGGCAATGCGGGCATCGGCGGCATCGTCGCCCATGGCCGCCGCCGCCCATGCCCCGATAAGGCGCCCGGCCTCAAAATTATCGGTTGCAAAGGTTGCGTCGGCTGCATCAATCGGGTTCAGCGGGGTATCCAAGGCGATCACCAACAATCCCTCTGCCCGCGCCTGTTCCACGGCGGACACGATGGATGATGTATCAGATGCGGTGATCAAGATACCCGCCGCCCCGTTGGCGATACAGGTTTCGATGGCCGCGACCTGAGTTTCATGGTCGCCGTCAACTTGGCCGGCGTAACTGTTTAATGTAATGCCTAGCTCTTCTGCGGCTGCGGTGGCGCCTTCGCGCATTTTTACGAAGAACGGGTTTGTGTCGGTTTTGGTGATAAGGCACGCGTTAACGTCGTGGCCGTCGGCTTGGGCCGGGGCTGTCGTAACCGAAAGAAAACCGCCCGTTGCGGCAACCATGCCTGCGGTTGTCAAGGCGGCAACTGCCGTCCCTGCAAGAAATTGTTTCATGATGTATGTCCTCCCTTAACATGGGCACCGATGTTTGGTGCCTGCTTTCGACTCGCGCATTCAGGCAAATCACACATATCAAGCATCTTTCAAAGATGATCGTCAATGAAGGAAGCGAACGTGCCAACAAAATTTCCCATAATATGGTGTGTGAATGGGGCGATGGTGTTGCACAATCGTTTTGCGATTATGGGGTATTTATGTATGGCGTATAGGAGTGGCCCTGTAAGCATTTACAGATGACATTTTGGATCAGGTATTGCCAAGATTATAAAAAGATTGAAATAAATACATATCTATCCTGTTTTAGGTGTCAAATTCCGCTTAGCCTGAGTATAAAGATGGGTAAGAATATTACGATGAAGGGGGAAATCGATGATACGCTCTGAACTGATCCAAAAAATTGCGGACGAAAATCTTCATCTTTACAAACCCGATGTGGAACAGGTGGTGAAGACGATTTTCGACGAAATGGTTGATGCAATGGCAAAAGGCAATCGCGTAGAGTTGCGGGGGTTTGGTGCATTTTCCGTCAAAACGCGCGACGCGCGGGCGGCCCGCAATCCGCGCACGGGCGATAGTGTGCAGGTGAGCAAAAAAAATGTTCCTTTTTTCAAGACTGGTAAACTGTTGCGCAACCGTTTGAACGGCCTTGCATAGCGCCTTGAAAGGGCAAGCTGAATGAAACTTGTTCGGTTCGTAAAATACACATTTTTGATTTTGGTCGCGGTCGGGTTGGTGATGATTGCGGTTGCAAACAAAGATCCGGTATCTTTGTATTTGATTCCACAAGGATTGGATATTTGGATGGGTCTTGACCAACACGACCCGATCCAAGTGTCTTTGTTTATTGTGGTGCTTGGCGGGTTTGGGGCCGGTCTTTTGGTGGGGTATGTTTTTGAATGGCTGCGCGAAGCGCGCCATCGTGCCGAAGCAAAAACGCAGCGCCGCGCGGCCAAACAGCTTGCGCGCGAGGTGCAAACCTTGAAAGGGCGTAACAACGACGGCAAAGATGATGTGCTGGCCCTGGTTGATGATGTGACCAATCCGCGTTGATTGACCATAGCATGAATATCGCAATTAAATTTTGTGGTTTAACGCAAAAACAAGATATTACCGCTGCTGCGGCGGCCGGTGCCGATTATGTTGGGTTTGTGTTTTTTGAAAAATCGCCCCGGCATGTCTCGTTGGCCGCCGCCCGGGCGTTGGCATTGGATGTGCCCCCCGAGATTGTGAAAGTGGGATTGTTTGTTAACCCCCATGATGCGGAATTGGACGCGGTTGTCGCCCACGCCCCCATTGATATGTTACAACTGCACGGCACGGAATCGCCCGAAAGGGTTTCCGATATTCGTGCGCGCTATGGTTTGCCCGTGATAAAAGCGGTTGGTATTGGCGATGCAAATGATGTGCCCGCGCTTACAACCCATAGCGCGGTTGCGGATCAAGTTTTGGTCGACGCGCGTGCCCCTGAGCATTCAAACCGCCCTGGTGGCAATGGCGTTTCCTTTGATTGGCGTTTAATCGCGGACTTGCATTTACCGGTGCCGTGGATGTTGTCGGGTGGTTTAACGGCGGACAATGTGGCCCAGGCGATCCGCTTTACCCATGCGCGGCAGGTGGACGTGTCATCAGGCATTGAAACCGCCCCCGGCGAAAAAGACCCCACCAAAATAGCCGCCTTTGCCGCCGCAGTGGCAGGAATTTAAGCCGTGCGTAGAAGATGACAAAGGGTTTAACACCGGGCAAATACCCCTAGCATCATGCCCCAAAAATCCTATTAATTTCAGGTTTCTACCCTTAAGCCCCCAATTCACCTAACAAATTTCTTATACTTCACGCGCTTGGGTTCTAACGCATCGGGGCCTAGGCGGCGTTTTTTATCGGCTTCATAATCGGCAAAGTTGCCTTCGAACCATTCCACGTGTGCCTCGCCTTCAAACGCTAGGATATGGGTGCATAAGCGATCCAAGAAAAACCGATCGTGCGAAATGATAACGGCGCAACCTGCAAAATCCTCTAGCGCGTTTTCCAGTGCACGCAACGTTTCCACATCTAAATCATTTGTAGGTTCATCCAGCAAAAGAACGTTGCCCCCCGTCTTTAACAGTTTTGCCATATGCACGCGATTGCGTTCCCCGCCCGATAACAGGCCAACCTTTTTCTGTTGGTCCCCGCCTTTGAAATTAAAGGCCGAACAGTAAGCGCGCGAATTCATCCGCGCATCCCCCAATTCGATGATTTCTGCCCCGCCTGAAATTTCTTCCCAAACTGTTGATTGATTACTGAGCGCGTCGCGCGATTGGTCAACATAGCTTAGTTGAACTGTGTCGCCGGTTTCAACCGTGCCGGCATCGGGGGTGTCTTGGCCGGTGAGCATCCGAAAAAGCGTTGATTTGCCTGCACCATTTGGCCCGATCACCCCTACAATTCCCCCAGGCGGTAGTGCAAATGATAACCCTTCGATTAACAGGCGATCGTCATACCCTTTGGTTAGGTTTGTGGTTTCGATCACCTTTTGCCCCAAACGCGGACCATTGGGGATAACGATTTGCGCCCGACTGATTTTTTCACGCTCTGACTGGCCAGCCAATTCTTCATATGCATGGATCCGCGCCTTTTGTTTGGCTTGGCGGGCCTTGGCACCCGCACGAATCCATTCCAATTCCCGTTCCAATGTTTTTTGCCGCGATTTATCTTCGCGCGCTTCTTGTGCCAGGCGCTTTGCCTTTTGATCCAGCCAGCTTGAATAATTTCCCTCATAAGGAATGCCGCGACCCCGGTCCAATTCTAAAATCCAACCTGTGATGTTGTCTAAAAAATATCGGTCATGCGTAACGATCAAACAGGTGCCTTTGTAATCGATCAAATGTTGTTGCAGCCACGCGATGGTTTCAGCATCCAAATGGTTGGTGGGTTCGTCCAACAGTAACATATCCGGCGCTTCTAGCAGCAGTTTGCACAATGCCACCCGCCGTCGTTCGCCGCCCGATAATGTTGCCACGTTTGCGTCGTCGGGCGGACAGCGCAACGCCTCCATCGCCACGTCGATTTGACCGTCCAAATCCCAGAGGTTTTCGGCATCAATTTCATCTTGCAACTGTGCCATTTCTTCGGCGGTATCGTCCGAATAATTCATGGCCAGGTCGTTAAATCGGTCCAGTTTGGCTTGTTTTGCGGCCACGCCCGCCATCACATTTTTGCGCACAGTTTTGGTGTCGTCCAACATCGGTTCTTGCGGCAAATACCCCACAGTGGCACCAGGGGCGGCCCAGGCCTCGCCCGTGAAATCGGTGTCGAGGCCGGCCATGATCCGCATCAGCGTAGATTTCCCCGCGCCGTTGACCCCCACAACACCGATTTTTACCCCGGGTAAAAAATTTAGCCTGATGTTTTCAAAACACGTCTTACCGCCCGTATACGATTTGGAAACCCCATCCATGTGATAAACATACTGCATGTTGGCCATGGTGCCCTCCTTCGTTTGGGCCTGGCATAAAGTAGGTCTGCGTGCGGTTCAATCGGGGGGAACAATCGCATATTAAAATGGATCAACCGCATAGTAGATCCCCAAACACACATATAGAAAACGCCCGGCGCTTGACGCGCCGTTTGGGACGTGATTCGTAGAATGCTTGATGTGTGGGGGGCGTTTATGCCGTTGCGCCATGATTTGCCGTTTGTGCGCCCGGGTCAATCGGTTGGGCTATTTGGTGGGTCGTTTGATCCACCACACGCGGGCCATGTGCATATCAGTCACGAGGCGTTGAAACGTTTCGGGCTTGATTATGTGTGGTGGATGGTTTCACCGGGCAATCCCTTAAAACCAAATGGACCGGCCCCGTTGGCCCGGCGCATGGCGGCGGCGGGGGCCTTGGCGCGCACCCCCAAAATTGTGGTTACGGATGTTGAGGTGTGCATTGGCACCCGCTACACTGCTGCCACGATTGAATGGTTGCGGGCCGCTTACCCTGGCACACGGTTTGTGTGGATTATGGGGGCCGACAATTTGGTGCAATTTCACCGATGGCAACGGTGGGATTTCATCATGCGCACCGTTCCTGTGGGTGTATTGGCGCGCCCGGGGGTGCGTATCGCGGCCCAGACGGCAAAGGCCGCGCGAATTTTCCAACGTGCGAAACTGCCTGCGGCCAAAGCATCTTTGTTGCCGTGGAGTGTGCCACCTGCGTGGTGTTTTTTGAATGTGCCCATGGTGGGGATGTCATCGACCGATCTACGCGCACAGGGGGTGTGGGCGCCCATGGATACCGATCTGCCCGCGCAAGATCGCATTATTTATACAT
>CALFSY010000270.1 GCA_937916365.1 uncultured Jannaschia sp.
TTGGCCGAGATTGAAACCGACAAAGCCGTGATGGAATTTGAGGCCGTTGATGATGGCGTGATTGGCAAAATCTTGGTGGCCGAGGGCACGGCGGGCGTTCAAGTTAACGCGCCCATCGCCATCCTGCTGTCTGATGGCGAACGCGCGGAAGACATCACCACCGCGTCCTCCCCCGCGCCTGAGGCGCCGCAGGCGTCCAATGCCGGAGCCAAGGCGGCGGCCCTGCCACAACAGAGCCCCGCGGCACCGGCGCCCCCCACCACCCCCAAAGCAGTAGATGGATCGCGCATTTTTGCCTCTCCCCTTGCACGGCGGATTGCCAAGGACAAAGGCCTTGATTTGGCACAGATCAAAGGCTCCGGCCCCCATGGCCGGATTATTAAGGCCGATGTTGAAAACGCCACCGCCACCGCACCGGCCAAGGCCCCGGCGGCTGGCCCATCCACCGCGCCCACCATGGCAGCCGGTCCCTCAACCGATCAAATCCTCAAAACCTATGCCGATCGTCCATACGAGGAAATCGCGCTTGACGGGATGCGCAAAACGGTGGCCACCCGCCTGACCGAGGCGAAACAAACAATCCCGCATTTTTACCTGCGCCGCGACATCAGGATTGACGCGCTCTTGAAACTGCGCGGCCAACTGAATGCGCAACTTGATGCGCGGGGCGTCAAGCTCAGCGTGAATGATTTTATTATCAAGGCCTGCGCGCTGGCCCTGCAATCGGTGCCTGCGGCCAATGCCGTTTGGGCGGGTGATCGGATTTTGCGCCTGAAACCCTCGGACGTTGCGGTGGCCGTGGCCGTTGACGGCGGATTGTTCACCCCCGTTTTGCAAGACGCTGATGCGAAAACCCTGTCCGCCCTGTCCACCGAAATGAAGGATCTGGCCACCCGCGCCCGGGCGCGCAAACTGGCCCCGCATGAATACGTTGGCGGGTCGTTTGCTATATCAAACCTAGGGATGTATGGCATTGATAATTTCGATGCGGTCATCAACCCGCCCCACGGCGCCATCTTGGCCGTGGGGGCGGGTGTGAAAAAACCGGTTGTTGATGCCGATGGTTCCGTAACTGTGGCCACGATCATGTCGGTGACCATGTCAACCGATCATCGCGTGATCGACGGCGCCCTGGGCGCAGAACTGTTACAACACATCGTGGCGAATTTGGAAAACCCGATGACAATGTTGGTGT
>CALFSY010000271.1 GCA_937916365.1 uncultured Jannaschia sp.
TCATCGGGTGTCCAATCCTTGGCGGTGTCCACCTGCACCAGCACCCCTAACGCTTCGACGATGCTTGAGCCTGTGGGCAAGCCTTCGGCGGTGATGTAGGCGAGAATGCGGATCACTTGTGCGTCTTCCAGCGTTAACAACCGCACAAACAGGGTGTGGACATCGGGTTGGGGTGTCCACGCGCCCTGCCGCCATAACACGTAAGGGGTGTCTGCGGTGCTGGATTGGTCATCATCCCCCGTAGTATCCTGTCCGTCCTGCCCATGGGTAGGATCGTCCATCCCCAGCAAAACACGGATGGCGTTGCGTTCGGTTTGCATTCGTGCCGTGGCTTTGTTGTGGGCAACACTTTCAGCGATGGCTTGAGTCTTGGCAACCTGCAAATCAGGGCGCACGTCCCACCGCGATGTATTGGCGATCATCATCGCCACACACAGGCGCAGGGCAATGCCATGGTTGTCGATCACCGCCGCTTGCACACAAGACTGGCGGTGCAGGGCCAGATAGTTTTGCATCGGTTTTGTGAGTTCGGGTTTTGCGGGTGTGTCTGCGCCCCCGTTTTGTTGTGCGGCTTGTGTGGCGCGTTTGTTGGCCTCTTTGCGGGTCAACATCCCTTCGTGGATCGTCACGTCACCATCACGGGCGGGGATAATGAACACCTTGCCGCCCTGTTCTTTGGCCATGTCCACATAATCCCAACGGGGGAAGTATTGCCCCACCTCGCCAATTACCACGTCTGTCCAGCCGTCGGCCAGATACGCTTGGCGGGCTTTGGCAATGGCGGCGTTTTGAACGTGCCAAAAGGTCTCGGCATCGTCAAAGTATTGATCGTCGCCAAACAAGTCGGACACGATGTGGCCGGTATAATCGGCTATATCAAACAAAGCGTGCTTTACGGGAATGTCTGCGCCGCCAAAGAGCCACGCTTTCAAACGATGGGAGGGCGGGGCGTTGTCGTCGCGATACAAGGCCAGCCAATCCTTTTGCCGTGCTTTGGGGGCGAGGGTCAGGGCGCGTAGGGTTTCGGCCTCAATCTTGCCCTTGCGATAGAGGGTTAGGATGGGGGGCAACAAATTGGCAATGGCCAAGCGTTGGGTGACCAGCCGCTCGGTGATGCCAAAGGTCGAGGCAATGTCCGCCGCACTCTGGCCTTGTTTTATCAGGGCGGCAAAAGCTTTGTATTGATCGATTTCATCCATGGGCAGGCGCGCGATGTTTTCGGTGAGGGAGGCCTCAATCGCCGCGGCGTTATCGCTTTTGCCCATAATCAGGCAGGGCACGCGGTTAAGGGCGGCGGTGGTCTTTTTGCCTTGCCCCCCTGCTGTGTGTTCGGCCTGCTCGGCCAGATGTTGCAAAGCGCGGTATCGCCGTTGGCCTGCGATGATTTCATAGCCGCCGCGATTGGGGCGCACCAGTAAGGGTTGCAACAGGCCATGGGTTTTGATGCTGTCCACCACGTCCGATATGTGGCGTGTGCCATATTTGCGCACGTTCAGGGGCGAGACGTGCAAGGTATCAAGGTCAATGTATTGTAGGGTTTGTTGGGTCATAATTTAGGTTCCTTTTGTGTTCGGGTTACGTGTGTTCGGCGCGGATGTGCGCCCCAAAACCCCCGCGATGCACGGCATGGCCGCACCACACCGCAGGGGCTTGACGGGCGCACACCTCATGGGGTTTGTGGGGGGTCGACGGCGCTATAAATGGCCTCGCCGTTGGAAAACGTGCCGATTTTGCGATACTGACCAAAGGCGCGGTGAAAGCGCGGCGCAATCTGCGCGATAAAGTTTAAGGCCAAGGGCGCGACATACTGGGTTTCAAACCTTCGGTATTCTTTTGGCACCAGCCATATGGCGGCGACGCCGCCATATTCGGACACGCCAAAATAACACAGGCCATTTTCCAAGATGGCGTGATCTTCGCGATCAAGCCATGTGTCGCACGGGTCAAAAGACGGCCACATTGAGCGCGCATGATCGGCAATCTCTTCTAGCCACCATTTGAAGGTATCAAAATCATAATCGTTCACATCTTGATAGGCGATGGCTTCGGCATGGGTGGGGGTGGATACAGATCGTGACATGATATACCCCCTTACCCTGCGCGATAAATGAGGCGTGTGCCTGCGATGGTGGTTTGGGCGTAGTCGTAGCTTAGGTCGCTGGCGATGGCCTCCATATCGAGGTAGGGGGCGATGCGGTCGGGGATGTCACCAAATAGCCCTTCATCGACAAACTGTTCGGCCAGGTCGCTGAGGCTGTCCAGTTCATAGATGTCGATGTCAAAGTCATTGGGTGACACGGTGTTAGGGTTGACGTCATACCCCACCTCATCCACGGCGATAATAAACACCTGCTTATCGTGGTCGTCCCAAGTATCGGCGGCGGTAAAATAGGCGGCGATATTTGATTGGGTGATGCCAAAGGCTTTGGCCAAGGCACAATCCAGATCATCCCCGTCAATGAATTGGATGTCGTATTCTTCCACGGGCTGGCCGTCCTCTTTCACATTGGCGGCGGCCTTGGCGGTGTAGTCGTCCACGCTTTCAAAATAAAAGCCGGTGGCGGTGATATCATAGGGTTGGGCATATAAAGTTGGGGTCATTGTTTTATCTTCTCTTTCGCTAGGGTTTGTTATTCACACGCGAAGGGAAGGTTTTTGTTTCCACCACCCCGCGCATGAACCCTTGCCCAGCGGCGAGCGTCCAAAAGACCAAAACACTAAAAAACCGCCCCAAAGGGGCGGCCTTATATTGGACGATCGATCAAACTCCGGGGATGGGTCACACCCCCTTCTCGGGAACCGCA
>CALFSY010000272.1 GCA_937916365.1 uncultured Jannaschia sp.
GCCAAAACCCGATTGCAGCGTACAGTGACGCTGATTGGGATGATGGGGGCCGGAAAAACGGCCGTTGGGCGCGTGCTGGCGGCACAGTTGGACGCCGATATATGCGATTCCGATACCCAAATCGTTGAAAACGCGCGATTGACCATTCCGGAAATTTTTAACCGGTTTGGGGAGCCTTTTTTCCGTGACCAAGAAACCCACGTGATCGCAGATTTATTGGGTGGGGCGCCTTGTATTCTATCCGTCGGGGGGGGGGCGTGGTTGACACCGCAAAACCAAGCTATGATGCGTGCCAAAAGTATGGTGATTTGGTTGAATGTTGATCTAAATACTTTGTGGCAACGGGTGTGTGACAAAGATACCCGCCCGCTTTTACAAACGGAAAACCCCAAACAAACCCTGGCTGATCTTTATGCGACGCGCACACCTATCTATGCCCTTGCCCCCCACCGTTTGGATGTTGCGGCGGATTGGTCGGTTGATGATACTGCGGCCCATGTGTTGGCATTGATGACCCGGGCGGGGGCTGTAAGGGATGATGACGGATCATGACCATGATGCACACTGTCACAGTTCCACTGCCCAATCGTGCCTATGAGGTGCGCATCGGCGATGGTTTGATCGCACAAGCGGGCGATGCCGTTGCGCCGTTTTTAGCCCGCCCCCAAGTTTGGATTATTACAGAGGACACAGTCGCCCAACAGCACCTTGATACGTTACGCGCGGGGTTCGCGGTGGCAGGGATTGCAGCGCAAGCGCTGATCCTACCGCCGGGGGAGGCCACGAAAAGCTGGCCCCACATAATCCGCGCCCTTGAGTGGTTGTTGACGGAAAAGGTTGAACGCCGCGATGTGATAATTGCCTTTGGCGGTGGGGTGATTGGTGATTTAGTGGGATTTGCCGCCGCAATTTTGCGGCGTGGGGTGCGGTTTGTGCAAATCCCCACCACACTGTTGGCACAAGTCGATAGCTCGGTGGGCGGTAAAACAGGGATCAATACCGCCCACGGTAAAAATTTGATCGGGGCTTTTCATCAACCCGCCCTTGTTCTGGCCGACATCGGGGTTTTAGACACGCTGACGTCCCGTGATTTTCTGGCCGGGTATGGTGAGGTGGCGAAATACGGCCTTTTGGGGGACGCGGAATTTTTCGTTTGGTTAGAACAAAATGGCCCGGCCCTGGCGGCGGGTGCACCCCGATTACGGGCCGAGGCCGTGCGCCGATCTGTGCAGATAAAGGCCAACATTGTTGCCCGCGATGAAACCGAACAGGGGGATCGTGCGCTTTTGAACCTGGGCCATACATTTGGCCACGCGCTAGAGGCCGCAACGGGATATTCTGACCGGCTGCTGCATGGCGAAGGCGTGGCAATAGGGTGTGTGTTAGCCTTTGATCTATCGGCAAAACTGGGCCTTTGTGCGCAGGAAGACCCAAGCCGCGTGCGCGCGCATTTTCAAACGATGGGTTTACGCCACACCTTGTCTGACATTCTAGGCGATGTGCCCGATGCCGATACGCTTTTGACCCTGATGGCGCAGGATAAAAAGGTGGTGGACGGCCGGTTGCAGTTTATCCTGGCGCGCGGAATCGGGCAGGCGTTTGTGGCCACAGACGTGCCGCGCGACGCGGTGCGCAGCGTTTTGGCAGAACATATCCCATCTCATTAAAATGTTTGGTTATTATTCCGCCCCGCGATAAGGTTCGACGTATTGCAACGCCATATCCCAGGGAAAGAAAATCCAGGTGTCTTGGCTGACCCCTGTGATAAAGGTATCGACCATTGGTTCGCCTTTGGGTTTGGCATAGATCGTGGCACAATGCGCGCGTGGATATAGGGCGCGCACAATTTCCAGGGTTTTGCCGCTATCAACCAAATCGTCGATGATAAGCACGCCTTCCCCTTCGCTCATTAGGTTCGGGTCTGGTTTGTTAAGGATTTCCGGTTCTATCTGCGTTTGGTTGTTATAGGACTTCACGCTAATGGTATCGACCATGCGGATGTCTAATTCGCGGGCGACGATCATGGCGGGGGCCATCCCGCCCCGGGTAATGGCCACAATCGCCCGCCATGCGCCATCGGGGCCGGGGCCGCGTTTGTCCAACCGCCAGGCCAACGCCCGTGCATCGCGGTGGATTTGATCCCACGACACGTGGAATCCTTTTTCGTGGGGTAGGGTGGTTACCATGTTAATCGTCCTTACGGTCCAATGTCATGTCTGGGGCCTCGGGGTTTTTCATACCGATGACGTGGTATCCACTGTCGACATGCAACACATCCCCCGTTACGGCACGCGCCATATCCGACAATAGATATAGCGCGGATTGCCCAACCTCATCCTGCGTCACGGTGCGGCGCAAGGGGGCATTATGTTCGTTCCATTTTAGGATATACCGAAAATCACCGATGCCTGATGCGGCCAATGTTTTAATTGTTCCGGCGCTGATCGCATTGACGCGGATACCGTCGCGCCCCAAATCTTCGGCCAGGTATTTGACCGATGCCTCTAACGCGGCCTTGGCCACGCCCATGACGTTGTAGTGCGGCATAACCTTTTCCGCGCCATAATAGGTTAGGGTTAGCAAACTCCCGCCATTTGGCATTAGTTTCGCGGCGCGTTGGCACATGGCGGTAAAGGAATAGACCGAAATATTCATTGTCACAGCAAAATTTTCCGCGCTGGTATCAACATACCGCCCCCGCAATTCGTTTTTATCGGAAAACCCGATCGCGTGAACGGCAAAGTCCAATTCCCCCCAGGTTTGTGCCAACGTGTCAAACAGGGCGTCAAAACTGCCCACATCCCCCACGTCACACGGAATAATAAGATTGCTGCCCACCTGTTCGGCCAAGGGACGCACCCGTTTCAACAGTTGGTCCCCCTGATAAGAAAATGCCAATTCCGCGCCCTCGGCGGCCAGAGCCTTGGCAATACCCCATGCGATGGATTTATCGTTTGCAAGCCCCATAATAAGCCCGCGTTTTCCCGTCATCATTCCCATCGCCGCCCCCATCAATTTGTTCAATACGCTTGTATTTGTGCCTGTGTATGGGATTGCGCAATTCGCTTCAAGATTGTGCATGAACCCTTGCCGTTAGTCCCTTATCGGCCTAGGGCAAAGCACTAAGATGTAAGATAAGGGTGATGTGATGACCGACCGCACGGGGATTTTTGCCGGTGATGATCCGTTTGATATTGTCAAAACATGGTTGGCCACAGCCCACGAACACGAACCCAATGACCCCAACGCAATGGCGTTGGCCACTGTTGATCAAGACGGGATGCCAAATGCGCGCATGGTTTTGTTGAAGGATATTGAACATCACGGCCTGGGTTTGGGGGCATTTGTATTTTACACCAACTACGACAGTGCAAAGGGGCGTGAATTGGCCACACATGATCGCGCGGCGTTTGTGCTTCATTGGAAATCGCTGCGCCGTCAAATCCGTGTGCGCGGTTTGGTCGAAAAAGAACAAGGCCCACAGGCGGATGCGTATTATAATTCCCGATCATTGCAAAGCAGGCTGGGCGCCTGGGCATCCAGCCAATCGCGGCCCTTGGACAGTCGCGCGGGGCTTTTGGCTGAGGTTGCGAAAGTGACGGCAGAAAAAGGCGTTTCGCCCCCCCGCCCGCCGTTTTGGGGCGGTTTTCGGATCACGCCGATTGAAATTGAATTCTGGGCCAACGGTGCATTTCGGTTGCATGATCGGTTTCAATGGCACCGCGATTCAGACGGCGCCCCCTGGCGCGTGCGGCGGTTAAACCCATAATTGGGTCTGATGGGGTAAACGAAACATTCTCCGACCACACAGACCTATTTCCCTTTTCCACCCCACGCGATAAGACACATGCACGTAAAAGGAGGATCCGATGGGATATCGCGTCGCCGTTGTGGGCGCCACGGGCAATGTGGGCCGCGAAATGTTAAACATCCTGGCCGAACGGCAATTTCCGGTTGATGACATCGCCGCATTGGCCAGCCGCAAATCGCTGGGCACTGAATGCAGCTTTGGCGATACAACGTTGACCACCAAAGATTTGGACACGTTTGATTTCGCCGGATGGGACATCGCTCTGTTCGCCATTGGATCGGACGCCACCAAAACCTATGCCCCCCGTGCCGCCGCCGCGGGGTGTGTGGTGATCGACAATTCATCGCTGTATCGCTATGATCCCACTGTCCCTTTGGTGGTGCCCGAGGTCAACCCGCAGGCGGTTGACGGTTATGCTGCCCGCAACATCATCGCCAATCCAAACTGCTCGACCGCACAGATGGTTGTGGCCCTAAAACCCCTGCATGATCGCGCGACCATACGGCGCGTCGTGGTGTCCACCTATCAATCGGTGTCAGGTGCGGGCAAAGATGCGATGGATGAACTGTGGGATCAAACCAAGGGCCTCTATGTGCCCGGTCAGGAAAAAGAACCATCGGTCTTTCAACACCAAATCGCCTTTAACGTCATTCCGCAAATTGATCGGTTTATGGAGGATGGATCAACCCGCGAAGAATGGAAAATGGTGGCCGAGACGAAAAAAATCGTTGATACGGCCATCAAAGTTACGGCCACCTGTGTGCGCGTGCCGGTGTTTGTAGGGCATTCTGAGGCCGTAAATATTGAGTTCGAGAATTTTTTGGACGAAGAAGAGGCCCGCGATATTCTGCGCGAAGCGCCCGGTGTGATGATTGTCGATAAACGCGAAGACGGCGGATACACCACACCGATTGATTGTGTGGGCGATTACGCCACGTTTGTTAGCCGCATTCGCCAAGATCCAACCCTTGAAAATGGCCTAAACCTATGGGTTGTATCTGATAATCTGCGCAAAGGGGCGGCATTGAACGCAGTGCAAATTGCCGAAACGCTGGGCAAACGGGTTTTGAAAAAAGGGTGATATGTTGCGTTGATCCCGGGCGGATAAACCCAAGGGATTTTCTTATGTAAATTGCGCACTGCACAATGAAAAAGGGGGGTACATGCGCTTACAGATTTTTACAACATTGGTTTTTGTCTTGCCGCAATGGGTTTGGGCCGAGGATATCGTCGTGCGTGCCGATATTTCGCAGGCAACCGTTTTTGCCCAAGGCGCCGAAATCACCCGCACCCTCACCACATCGCTGCCTGCGGGGCAGCACCGGCTGTTGATCCCGATGCGTGACGTAGGCGATGCCACCGCGATTCAGGTCGAGGGGCCGGAAAACATTCAAATCGGTGCGCCCCAACGTATTGATCGCCTTTCTTTGGGCGAAGGCGCCCTAGACACCCCCGCCGAGGCCCGCGCTCGCGCCGCCGTAGAGGCCGCCGAAAATGCCCTGCAACAGGCCTCAGACGCCGTTGTGCAACTGGATGGTCAGCTGCGGGCGTTGCAACTTCAGCTGTCGTATCTGACCGCCCTTGCCGAGGGTGGGGCCGAGGGGGCGATACAGGTGCCCCAAGACCCCGCCCTATTGGTGCAGATCATGACAACCCTAGGTGCCGAGGCCGCCCGCGTTGAACAAGACTATCTTGACCTTTTTGAAACACGCCGCGCGTTAGAGGAAAATACCAACCAAGCCCGCCGTAATTTGCGCACGGCCCAAGCGGCGTTTGAGGCGTTATCGCCATTTGGCCTAGACCCCCCCGCAATCGAGGTTGAGGTCAGCGTTGATGCAGCGACCGAAGCCACTTTGACCCTTTCCTACCTTGATTACAGCACGGCATGGGCACCCACTTATGCGCTGCATCTGGATACACAGGCGCAGATCTTGACCGTTGAACGCAGTATTGAGTTTACATATTCGGGTGCGGCCTTATGGCGTGATGTGGCAATGGCGTTTTCCACCGCTAACCCCAACCGCCAACGCGCGCCCAGTGTGGTGGCCGCGGCCCCGGCGCGGATTTTTCCCCAAGATCAACTGGTGGCAGAGCCCCGCCGCTCATCGGTAGCGGAACCTATGGCGATAGAGGCAGATTCACGATTTGTGATAAGCAATTCGACGGTCTTGGGCCAAACGGATATAATTGCACGCGATGAGGCCGCCGCCCCGGCCCCCGCGGTTGTTTTGGAAACGGCAGGGTTTTCAGTTGTTTATACCTATGAACGCCCGGTCACATTGGGACAGCGGGGGCAGATAACCCTGCCTTTGGATGCGCTGCACATTGAGGTCGAGTTGGAAAACCGCGCCGTGCCCCGTTTGGACCAAACGGCATTTTTGATCGCCATGGGCCAAAACACCACGGGCGAAACGATTTTGCCCGGTCAGGCCTTGTTTTATCGTGACGGGCATTTGGTGGGGTTTGATCGGTTATCCCTTATCGCGGCGGGGGCCGAGGTTAGCCGCGCCTTTGGCCCGCTTGATCATTTGCGCCTGACCTGGCAGGATCTTTCCCGTGACGAGGGTAGCGGCGGGGTGTTTGTAACCTCAAACGAGCAAGCGCGCGTGGTTACCTTTGGCGTGGAAAATACGTCACAAACACCTGAAACCGTGCGCGTGATTTACGCCACACCATTTGCCGAGCAGGAGGATTTAGACATCACCCTGTCCTTTTCCCGTGATCCAGACGATCGCAATATCGACGATTTGCGCGGTGTTCACGCCTGGACTTTCGATCTAACCCCAGGTGCTGAGGCGCACATTGATATGCAAGTCGCCCTTACCTGGCCCGAGGATCACACCCTAACGTGGCGGCCCTAAGGTCTTGGAAGTGATCGGTGTCCGGCCAAGTGTGTTGCCCCGATCACTCAACAAAGCGAACTTTTCCCAAGGTGTTTGAAAGACC
>CALFSY010000273.1 GCA_937916365.1 uncultured Jannaschia sp.
ATCGCGAAACAACCGATGATAATGTCATAAGCCCATCCATTATTAAGGCTCCTTTAAAGTTCTGATGTCCTGGTAGGTATAAGCCTGCCAGGTGCCGTCTGTGTGGGCGATGATAAGGGGTTCAGCCACGTCGTAGGTGCCCACCCCCAGTGTGCGGTCTTCAAACAGGATCAACGCCTCCGGCTCATCACGCCCCACCCATTGGCCCAGTTCAATCAGGCTGAGGCCGTAAAACCAGGTCTCAGACATCAAAACCAAGGTCTGACATTGGCCCACGTGCGCCACCCCCAAGGCGTTTGGGGTCAACGGACTTTCATAAAGGGATTGGGCCAACGATGATGGCATACTAAGCACATCAAAGCCCTCGGCGATTTGGTCGAGAGTTGCGCACCGGTCCCCATCTGGGAACACCTGATGGGCCATGGCCAACAGATCATCAATCAGACACTCATGCGCCTGCCGCCATTTCGCAAGGGGGTAGGGATCAGCCTGTTGCTGTTCCAACAATACATCCGCGCAGCTGATCTGCTGGCCGAATCTATCAAACGGCCCCTGTGCTGATACAGGCATGGCCCCCAAAGCGAACGCAAAGGCGCACAGGCGGATCATCGCAAACCACCCCTCAGATAACGCCGTTGACGCTGAACCGGCAAATAGAGCAAATCCGGTGCACGTCGCGGGGTAATAAGTGCATCCACACGCCATGGGGGGCCAGGCCATGCCGGCACAGGTGTTGGATGCGTAAAAACATCAAGACGATAAGGTATACCAGGCCAGCGCTGTGTGAGATCCATATTTACAATAGGCCACAAATAAGCCGCTTCACGTCTGCGGCGGGTCGCATAAGCATCGCCGAAATTGCGCAGGTTGTCATAGGCAGCGCGCCAATCCTGCGACGTTACCTGACGCCAAAAATTTGGCGCACCACTTCTGATACTACCATACTGAAATTCCACCGAGGCGATGACAGTTTGTGCTTCTCTTGGAAGTTGCAGAAATGTACGATGGTAAGGATTATTAAGCCGATAGCGCGCACTATCGGAATCGTACCGCTGGATCAACCTGCTCACAATGCTTTGCTTAACCCGCCGATTGGTTTCAACCGCCTGTTCTGTGGAAATGGTTAGAGGATTATTTGAAAGTGCGGTTTGCGCTGCCGCCCGCCGAAGCCCAACATAGGGCAGATAAAGATTGTATAGTTCTGACTCTTCACCGAATAGTTGTGCCAGATCGCGGGCATTGCGTTGGCCAATATCAAAGCCCGTGGCAATGGTAACCCCAGATTGGCCCGCATTGGGCACATATCCTTCCAAAATCAAACCGCCTTCAAGCTCTGCAATAAATGCCCAATCAATCCGTGTCATAAGCCAGTGCCTCGCTCATCGCCGAATTCGTCAATGTAACGTTCGTCAACATCCACAAACATAAGCGCTTGATTACAGCCTGTAGAATCATCATTCAAAATTGCCCTAACGCTTGTCGCCCTTAGGCCCTCCACCACACTGGATGCGGCCACAAAATCCGCCAATTCGTTTCGATTGACTGTCGTGCCGTATGAGATACGATAACTCACACCACACACCCCGCCGGTGCATTCGTCAAAACTCCAGCTATACATGCGGGGGCAAACGCCCCAGGTAAGTCCAACCCGCGCACCACATTTGGCATAATAAGAAATGCCGCCAAACTATGGCGGGCCATATCGCTGCGTTCGGCAAAGTTTGCATAAACCCAAATCACCATCGCCCCCAAAAGGGAGGCGACTATGGCAAAACTTATGGCGATAAGACGCTTCACCCTTTATGTCCTTTTGGTTTGGGTTTTTTGAATTTATCGTAGAGTTTTGTGATGTGTTTGAGGATTTGGGTGGGGGTCCATATTTTGGTGTTTTGGGGGGCAGGTGTGCGTGCGCCTGCTGTGGCGGTGCCATGGCGGGTGGCCTCGGTCGGGCTAAGCTCATCGGGGGTGAGGGTGGCGAACACGCCGTCGCGGGCGGCCACGGGATCGGGGCGGGTGATGTGGGCCGGACGATCGTTGTGGATGGTGATCTGTGTCACGCCTTGGTCGCGATAAAATCCCAAATGGTGTGTCCTTTTGGTTCGGTGTGTTCTGTGCGGGGTGGGGGCGTTACCGGACCTGAGATGCCCGATACACGCCGCCCTAAGCCTGCCTTCGTTTCACAACCCCACGTTTGTTTTTAGGTATAGCGGGTCGTGTGTTAACGCTTTGTAAAGGCGGCGGCGGGTGTGTGTGGTGGCCTGCCGCCGCCGGTGTTTGTGTTGAGGCC
>CALFSY010000274.1 GCA_937916365.1 uncultured Jannaschia sp.
ATTTCAAACGTGGCGTTCAAATCCGCCGCGCGGGCATAATGGCGGGCCGCGTCGGGCCAGCGAACCGCATCCTCGGCCACAAGGCCACGGCCAAAGGCCGATCGCGCGGCAACCATCAGCCCGCGTTCTTCGCTTTCTTGCAATAATGTATCAATTTCGTGGTATTTTAGGTTGGCAAACTCTTCCAGTGCCGAACGAATGCGGTTTTCGCCAATCGCGCTTGCCCCTGCCACATCATCAAGCAGGCGTTCGATTTCAGTCTCGCGCGCTTTGTGTTCACGAAATGCGTTTTCAGGATTGGTTAATTGATCGCGCAACCATTTAATTTGATCCTGTAGGTCCGCCACACGTTCGGCGTGGGCGGTTTTTAATTCTTCGGTGGCATCGGCGATACGGCCTTGCACCAATTTTTCATAGGCTTCGACATCATTGACTTGAATAGTTACATTTTCAGAGCGACGAACCGCAATGTTCAGGGGGTTATTTGTCATCCTGTCCCCCCCTGATTTTGATTCGCACATCTTGGCTACGGCGCACATCTATGTCAGCTTTCGTGGCGTCGGTGGCCACAACATCAACACTATGAGAGCGCCGTATTTTTAAGCCAAGATTTTTACGAACCACGGGGGTGCGCAATGCCAATGCCGCAAGCAGAATTGAGATTAAGGCCGCGATTGCCCCCCACCATTTGAAAAATAATTCAAGCATGGTTATAATTCCTTAATTAAAATCCACGTCGCTTATAGCATACTTTTTGTATTAACCAAACAATCGCTGTTTCCTTTATTTTAACTTCCACCGATATATTTCAGGGTTATCGGGTGTATTCCCCATCCTCTTTTGTATGGCCTAGTTTCACCACCCGATCGGGTGGCGGTCGCGGAAAAATCCGCCGGTGGGGCCGTCCTCGGGCAGGGTGGCCAACCATAGGGCGGTGTCGGCACCTTCTTCGGGGCTGCGGGCGGCGGCGGCCCCGCCCATGCGGGTGCGCACCCAGCCCGGGCACATCGCGTTGATCTTTACGCCTACGGGCATATCGCGCGCCAACGCTTTGGTCAGCGCGTTCAACGCCGCCTTGGCCACACCATAGGCGCCAGGGCCGGCCAGCCCCTCGGCAAAGCTGCCCCACCCTGAGGATATATTCACGATCCGGCCCCATCCTTGCGCCGCCATATGGGGGGTGCAGATGCGGATCATTTCATAGGGGGCGCGAAACATGACATCGACCGATGTATGAAACCCCACCGGATCGGCCAACATGTTGGTATCAATCAAAACACCGGCGTTATTGATCAACACATCCACCCCCAGATGGGCCACGGAATCAGACAACGTATCCATGCGCGCGACGTCCAGCCTGATCGCCTCGGCCCCGATGCGGGCGGCGATGTCGCGGCCTGCGGGCAAATCGCGCACGCCGATGATAACGTGATGGCCCTGTGCGGCCAAACCTTCGGCAATCGCCAACCCGATGCCGCGATTGCCGCCGGTGACCAAAGCCCTGCGTTTTGTTGTGTCTGTCATTAGCGCACCTTTAACGTTGCTAGCCCGATAAGGGCCAGGATTAACGAAACAATCCAAAATCGGATTACAACTTGTGGTTCGGCCCATCCCTTTTTTTCAAAATGATGGTGCATGGGGGCCATCAGAAACACGCGCCGCCCCGTGGCCTTAAAATACGCCACCTGCACGATAACCGACACGGCCTCGGCCACAAATAAACCGCCGACGATGGCCAAAACGATTTCATGTTTCGTGGCCACAGCAATCGCCCCCAATGCACCGCCCAGCGCCAGCGACCCCGTATCGCCCATGAACACGGCAGCGGGGGGCGCGTTATACCACAAAAACCCCAGTCCCCCACCGATTAGCCCGGCACAAAACACCAACAATTCCCCCGTGCCCGGCACATAGTGAACATCCAGGTATTCCGTGAAATCCACACGCCCCACGGCATAGGCAATCACGCCCAAGGTGCCCGCGGCAATCATCACCGGCATGATTGCCAAACCGTCCAACCCATCGGTCAAATTAACCGCATTGGCCGATCCTACGATCACCACCATTGCAAAGGGAATGAATATCCACCCCATATTTATCAACACATCCTTTAGTATCGGAACAGCCAAATGCATCGACAACGTATCGGGGTGCAACCGCATGGCAACAATCGCCCCCACCGCAGCAATGGCAAACCCGATGGCCAATCGCACGCGGCCTGACACGCCCTTGGTGGTGTTGCGGCTAACCTTGGCCCAATCGTCAACAAACCCGATTAACCCAAAGGCCACCGTGGTGCCCAAAACCAACCACACATACGCATTGTCAAGCCGCGCCCACATAAGCGTTGACAATGTTAGCGCCGCAAGGATCAAAAGCCCCCCCATCGTTGGCGTGCCTGCCTTGGTGGCAATGTGGTGGGCAGGCCCATCATCGCGGATCGGTTGCCCATGGGCATATTTTCGACGCAAGGCGGCAATGAGGGGGCGCCCAAACATAAAGCCAAATATCAGCGCGGTGAAAAACGCGCCCCCCGCCCGAAACGTGATGTATCGAAACAGGTTGAATACATCGCCCCCATCCGACAACGCATTAAGCCAATATAGCATGTCGCAACATCCTTACCTAACCCTCACCTGCCGCCTGCCTCAGTTTGCGTAGCGCGTCAACCACCAGACTGGCGCCGATCCCTTTTGATCCTTTGACCAGCACACGATCACCCGATTGCAACGTATGGGGCAGGGTTTTGGCCATGTCGTGTGCTGTATCGGCATGAAGCCCTCGTTTTTCAGCGGGCAATGCCGCCCGCAGATGCGCCATCAACGGGCCTAACGTGTGCACAACATCAATTCGTGCCATCGCCGGTAGGTGGGCCAAGGCGGCGTGCCGTTCCGGGGCAGATGCGCCCAATTCCAACATATCGCCCAACACCGCGATGCGGCGCCCGGGGGGGTGTAGGCTGGCTGCGGCCAATACCTCAACCGCCGCGGCCAATGAGACAGGGTTGGCATTAAATGCGTCATCAATCAGATCAATCACCACATGATCCGCCCCTTTTAGGTGCAACCGCGCATGCGTGCCACGGCCAGCGGTCGGTCGCCATGCCTGTAACGCATGCACAGCTTTAGCCGCATCGACACCCACGGCATCCGCCGTGGCCAACGTTGCCAGGGCATTTAGGACCAGATGCCGCCCTGGCGCATTGATCGTAAGCGCATGTTCGATACCGTGCAGTGTAATACGGGCAGAAGTTGCCCGATCCGAAAGGGCAATATCGGTAACGCGCGCTTCAATATCCGCGGCGGCGCCAAATCGGATTAGTCGCGCGCCCACGGCGTGGGCCTTGGCAAACAAAATGGGCGCTGTGTTAATATCCGCATGGGCGAGTGCAACACCGTTCGGGTTCAAGCCGTCAAAGATACTGGCTTTTTCGTGGGCGATTGCGGCAACGTCCGCGAATGCGGCCAAATGTGCAGGGGCCACAGTAGTCACCAATGCAGCGTGTGGTGCGGCCAATCGCACCAGGGGCGCGATTTCGCCCGGGGCATTCATACCAATTTCAATCACGGCATAATCGGTATCCACCGGCATACGCGCCAACGTCAGCGGCACCCCCCAATGATTGTTATAAGACGCCTGGGCAACGTGAGTTTTCCCCTGCGTCGATAATACAGTGTGCAGCATATCTTTGACAGTGGTTTTGCCAACCGATCCCGTGACGGCAATAACCTGTGCCTGCGCCTGTAATCGATCGCGCGCTGCCACGCCAAGGGCCGTTAAACCCTGCAAAACATCTGGCACGATCAATAAACAATCCCGCGCAAAATTTGGCAATCCCTCTGGCACACGCGCAACCATTGCCGCAGCGGCGCCTTTTTCAAATGCGACACGCACAAAATCATGGCCATCACGTGCGGCGCTTAGCGCAATGAACAAATCGCCCGGCGCAAGCGTGCGCGTATCAATGGAAACGCCGGTTGCCGCCCAATCAACGGCGGATTTACCCCCCGTGGCCTGCGCCGCATCATGCGCTGTCCACAACACAGTCATACCCGGCCCTCTAACGCAGCAACGGCGATTGAAGCCTGTTCAATATCGTCAAAGGGATAAACAACATCGCCCACAGTCTGTCCTGTTTCGTGGCCTTTGCCCGCGATCAACAAAGCATCACCAGGGGTCAGTGCATCAACCCCGCGCAAAATGGCCTCGGCCCGGTCGGCAATTTCGGTGGCACTGGGGCAACCTTGTAAAATCGCCCTGCGAATTGCGGCGGGATCTTCGGATCGGGGGTTATCATCGGTTACAATTTGAACATCGGCGTTTTGGGTTGCGGCCTGCCCCATCAAAGGGCGTTTGCCGCGATCACGGTCACCCCCTGCCCCAAAAACCACAATCAACCGCCCCAACACATGTGGGCGTAACGCCCGCAGCGCGGTTTCAAGCGACGCAGGCGTATGGGCATAATCCACATAAACCGGCGCGCCATTGTCACGCCGCGCGGCCAACTGCATCCGCCCGCGCACCCCATGAAGGCGCGGCAATGATGAAAAAACCGCCGCGGGTTCGGCCCCGGCGGCAATGACCAATGCCGCAGCCATCAGCGCATTCATCGCCTGAAATCCACCGATTAGGTTTAGCCGCACGCGGTGCGCATCCCCCTGCCAGTGAAACAAAATATCCTGCCCGGTTTCATCAAGACGCAGGCCCGCGATCCGCAGTTGCGCATCGGTATCGGCATAATGGGCAACGCCGATCACCTCGATCTCGCGCTGTTGGCACATCGCTGCCACGCGTGGGCCATAGGGATCATCAAGGTTGATCACACCAACGCCGTTTTCCGGCAACAAATCTTTGAACAGCCTAAGTTTTGCGTTAAAATACGCCTCCATCGTGCCGTGATAATCCAAATGATCCTGGGTTAGGTTTGTAAAGGCCGCGGCGGCCAGGCGCACGGCCTCCATCCGCCGTTGGTCAATCCCGTGGGATGAGGCCTCCATCGCTGCGTGGGTTACACCATCGGCGGCTAACTGTGCCAACAGGGCGTGCAGGGTGGGCGCATCTGGTGTTGTATGGTTGCCTGATATCGTTGCGTAACCTTCGACCCCGGTTGTGCCGATGTTAACGGCGGGGTGGCCCAAATCCTCCCACATTTGACGTGTGAAGCTGGCGATAGAGGTTTTGCCATTGGTGCCCGTGACGGCAACCATTGTTGCGGGCTGCACCCCAAACCAAAGCGCGGCGGCATGGGCCAGGGCAGCGCGGGCATCTTCCACCACCACAACGGGTATGGGGGCAGTGTTGATGACATCTACGGCTAAGGCAGCGCCCGCAGGATCGGTTAAGATCGCGCCGGCCTGTTTTTGCACAGCATCGGCGATAAAGGTGGCCCCGTGCACGCGCGTCCCAGGCAGGGCGGCAAACAAATACCCAGGCGCCAGCGCACGATTGTCGATCGCCAGGCCGGTCACCACCCCATCGTGCCCGCCGCGGGGTGTTAACCCCAGTTCAGAAAGTAACCTTTGCCTAGGCGCCATGCGCGGCGTCCTTTGTGTTTTTAGAACCAATCATTGGGGTGTGTCGGATATATCGCCGACCGTGGCCGATGCAATCGACGGTGCCAACCCCAAAAGCGGCGCAATACGACGAATGATTTCGGCGGCAACGGGCACCGCCGTCCACCCTGCGGTGCGGCGGTCTTGCGCGCCAGAGGTTTCCACAGGTTCCTGTAACATCACGATCAAAACATAACGCGGATCATCCATCGGAAAAGCCGAGGCAAAGGTTGTGACATTACGTTCGTCGTAGTATCCGCCGCTGGCGCGTGGCAAATCGGCGGTGCCGGTTTTACCACCAATGGCATACCCAGGAACGTTGGCAAAACTTGCACTGCCCTCTGTGACGACGGCGCGCAACAAATCGCGCATTTGGGCGCTTGTTTGTGCCGAAATTACCCGCGGGCCGTTTTGCGGCTCGGCCTGGCGCATCAGGGTGGGTGTGATTGCGGTGCCGCCATTTACGATTGCGGCATAAGCGGCGGCCAAATGCAACGGCGATACGGAAATACCATGGCCATAAGATACCGTCATGGCGGACAACTCGCCCCAGCGGCCCGGCCAAAGGGGGCGGGCGGCGGCGGCCTCGATCACCTCGAAATTGGTGGCCGATAGCAACCCCAAGCGTGCCAAAAATTCGCTTTGACGTTCCGCACCAATGGCCAACGCAATACGCGAACTACCGATATTTGACGAATGAATTAAAACATCGCGCACCGATTGTTCGGGGCCGCGACTGTGAAAATCACGAATGGCGAAACCCGCAATTTCCAAAGGCCCGCGCGTATCGACCATATCATAAGGGGTCACAATGCCCATATCGAGCGCCTGGGCAATCGTAAATGTTTTGAACACCGAACCTAATTCATAAACCCCCTGCACGGCACGGTTGAACAGCGGGCTATCGGCTTGGCTGCCTTCGGTGTTTGGGTTGGGGCGGGCGTTTGGGTCAAAATCGGGTAAGCTGGCCAAAGCATGCACTTCACCGGTGTGCACGTCCATCAAAACCGCCGCCGCCCCGCGTGCATTCATTAACATCATGCCGCCGGCCAAAACCTCTTCGACCGTGGCTTGCACAGTAAGATCCAGCGATAGGGCCAATGGCCCGCCTCGACCTGGGTCGCGCAAGGGCTGGTCAAATTGTGCTTCGATCCCGGCGATACCTATGATTTCGGCGGCATTGACGGCCTCTTGCCCGAAACCTGCCCCGCCCAGAGCATGGGCGGCAACCGGCCCATTGGGGTAAAGGCGCATATCGCGCGGCCCGAACAAAAGGCCAGGTTCGCCCAAATCATGGACCATCTGTTCCTGTTCGGGGCTTAGGGACCTGCGCAACCATAAAAATCGCCGATCCGATGTAAAACGGTCATAAAGCGTATCGGCATCGAAATCGGGGAATATGTTTGCCAGACCTTGTGCGGCGGCGCGCGGATCAATGATATCACGTGGGTGGGCATACAGGGCGTTTGTGGCAAAATTTGTTGCCAAAACGCGGCCATGTCGGTCCGTTATATCGGCGCGCGTATTTAGAATTACAGCGCCTGGGGGGGATGTTTGCACCTCTACCAGCACAGCCGTTGCAAGCGACACCATCCGCCACCCCAACGCACCGAAAGCCAATAGAAAACCAACCGCCACCAGCAAAAGCCGCGCCTCAGACCGGCGGCGCAATGCCGTGCGGCGCGCCTGATATTGTAGGCGGTGATGGGCTCCGGTGGGGGGCGTGTGTTTCCTTTGATACGGGCGGCGATTGGCGCGCCGAGTGGGGCGGCGCGGGCGCGGTGTAGGGCGGCGGGGCGGGGCATACGCGGGGGGGTTGTGCGATACCATGCCTTATTGCCCCCCTTCGGTTTGCGAACCTACCCGCTGCGTTTGGGTGGGGGATGCGGGCGCCACGTAAGGGATATGCGCAATACGGCCAAATTGTTCGGGCGATAGCGGCAAAAGACCCAAACGATCAAAATTCAAATCGGCCAAATCCCGCAACCGGTCGGGGCGGTTAAGATAGGCCCATTCGGCACGTAAAATCGCCAAACGTTCCCGTTCTACCACAACGGCACGCTGTAACCGGTCGGATTCGCGCAGGGCTTGTTGGGTCAGCACCGTTTGATGATATGCCCAATATCCCAAGGCGATGGCCCCGATCGCCGCAACAAAGGTCAAAAACCCGCGCATTTATATTTGCCCCGCTAAAACGAGCCAGGGTGGCACGGGTGGTAGGCCCAAGGTTTGCATATCAATGGGCCTGGGTGGGGCATCCATCCGCGTGGCCACGCGCAATTTGGCCGATCGCGCGCGGGGATTGCGCGCCAATTCGCCCATATCGGGCACAATGGCTTTCTTTGGGGTAAGATGAAAGGTTGGTGTGCGCGGCCTGGCCACCACAGGGGCATGGCGCGATCCACCACCGCCACCACCCGCGCGATCGGCCAGAAAACGTTTGACAACGCGATCTTCCACCGAATGAAAGGTTACAACCGCCAGCTTGCCGCCGGGCTTTAGCGCCCGTTCGGCGGCCGAAAGCCCCTGAACCAACTGATGCGGTTCATTGTTGACGGCCATGCGAATGGCCTGGAAACTGCGTGTCGCGGGATGAATTTGGCCGGGTTTTCGGCGCGGCAAGCACGCGGCAATAAGATCAGCCAGTTCTTGGGTTGATTGCAACCGATGGGCGCGACGAACCTGAGCGATGGATTTTGCGATGCGGCGCGCGGCGCGTTCCCCGCCATAGTGGAATAAAATATCGGCCAAAAACGGCTCGGGCGCATCGTTTATTAAAACCTCGGCCGAATAACCGCTTTGCGCCATCCGCATGTCAAGGGGGCCATTTTTTTGGAACGAAAACCCCCGCGCGGCCTGGTCAATTTGCATGGACGACACACCCAGATCAAGGGTGACACCATCCAGCGGTTCATCGGCCATGGTATCAAGTTGCGAAAACGTTGCATGCACAAGGCGCAGGCGATCTTTGAATGCCTTTACCAAATCCGCCGCCATTTCTAATGCCGTTGGATCACGATCCAACCCGATAACCCGTTCGGCCCCAGCGTTAAGTAAACCTTTGGCGTATCCACCGGCGCCCAACGTACCGTCAAGCCACACGCCCCGAACCGGCGCCACCGCCGTTAAAAGCGGTTGCAACAACACGGGAACATGCGATGGCGCGCCGCCATCGCCCTGCCCCGCCGCGGGTGTCATGTGTCGCCTTCCGCGGCGTTGGAAACCGCCAGCGACAGGGGATCGAAATAGGTATCCCCCTGCCCCATATCTGCCAAAAGTGTCTCCATATTGTCAGACTCTGCGCCGCTGGTCTCGGGGTTGAGAATGTGAAATTGTTCGCCGTGACCTTCGAAAAGCGCCTCTTCCCCTAGGCCAATTTTATCACGCGCGGCTTGTGGGATCACCATGCGGCCCGTATCATCCAAATGCGTGGCTTCGCATTTTGTGTAATACAGAAAACTCAATGCACGTTTAATTTTAGATCCGGGTTGTTGGGTTTGAATAATGGCATCAATGGCATCGAATGCATTGCCCGATAAACATTCAAGATAATTTTTGTTGGGGTCGCCATAAGCGATATAAAGGCGCGGTTGGCCACCGGGGCCATATTCCATATCGCAATTTTGCAAGACACGGCGAAATTTCGCCGGGATCGACACACGGCCCTTACCGTCAACTTTGTTCAGGCTTTCGCCTTGAAACCTGCGATCCACGGATCCTGCCCTTATTCTTTAATCCCGAACGCGCCATATCGTGCATTTGAAACGGAAAACGACGGATTGAGCGCGCCGCCGTTGCCCAATCCGCCGCCTTCATCCCATTTCTGGGTGTCCGGCTGCGCGGGCTACCTGGGGGGGAGAGTCTGCTCACCCGCGCGCCGGATCTCTTTTTGGGCGATTGAGATTGCCTGTATGAACACCTGCCGATTTTTTTGTTTTTCACTCAGGTCATTATGACCCGATGTTCGATCTCATCTGCCGATGGAAATCTTATGGCATGGTATAAAATCCCAATCAATCCCTTTTTTTGGGATTTTATACCAAGTAATGGAAATAGCTGACTCATAAGTTCTTAAAATTGGAAAACCATGCCCTAAAAATGGCTTTTATAGTAGATATTGAAAAAGTAGGCCCAAGATATTGGGGGAAACAAAAATGGGATATTTTTCCAGATTATTGATATTTTTTATGTCATTCGGCCCAATATGTGCGAAATGGTGCGTTTTTTAGGCAGGCAAAAGCGGGCGGGCGCATATAAATTGCGAATCACCCAAAACGCCGAAATGAATGATATGCCGCCCTATCGGCGGATCAGGGCTGTTTAGTGACGGAACCGATCGGTCCATCTGACTTATCGCATTTGGGGATTTAGAGGATTCAGGGCCTTGCGGTGATAAAAGGTGCGCAACGGCCGAACATAACGCCAACACGGTTTCGCGCGGCTTTTTATATTACACAGTGGGAATGTATCAATAAACAGGGTGGTAGCAGCCACCTATGATGTCAAAACAAATCTTAGAAAAGTATCCAAACGCAAGTGCCAAGAAACATGCACGCAACATTTCACATCATGTTGATTATAATTTTTCTTCGATAACTTCAACAAGATGTGGGATCTTGGCAATCATGCCGCGTATGGCAGGCGTATCTTCCAATTCGCGGGTTTTGTGCATCTTGTTTAGACCAAGACCAATCAATGTTTGCCGCTGAACTGCGGGGCGGCGAATGGGCGAACCGATTTGTTTGACAACGATGGTTTTGGACATAGTGTTCAGGCTCCTTCAACCACAGGTTCGGGCGTGGGCACATCGGGGGTGTTGGCCTTTGCCGCGGCATCTTCGCGTTTTGGCAAAATATCAGCCACCTTTTTGCCACGCCGCGCGGCCACTTGCCGAGGGGAATTTTCCTTGGTCAATCCATCAATCGTAGCGCGGATCATGTTATAGGGGTTTTGGCTACCTGTGGATTTCGATACTATGTCTTTGATACCCAACATTTCAAACATGGCCCGCATCGGACCACCGGCGATAATACCGGTTCCTTCGGGGGCAGTGCGCATGATAACCTTGCCTGCACCATGGCGACCTTCAATATCATGATGCAGGGTGCGGCCCTCTTTCAACGGAACGCGGATCATTTGCCGCTTGGCCTGTTCGGTGGCTTTGCGCACCGCTTCGGGTACCTCTTTTGCCTTACCTTTGCCAAAACCTACACGCCCGCGTTGATCCCCAACCACAACCAGCGCGGCAAACCCAAATCGTTTCCCGCCCTTTACGGTTTTAGAAACCCGATTAATCGCCACCAAACGATCGGCAAATTCAGGTGCATCATCCCTGTCTTCGCGACGGCGACCACGGCGTTCGTTTTTTTGTTCACGTTCTGCCATTCACGGCATCCTTTCCATTTCTATGCGTATTAGCACAAAATCTTAACAAATTAGTCGTATTTCGTTGTCGGGCAATTTCAATTTACCACTTAGAATTGCAGCCCACCATCGCGCGCTGCATCCGCCAGGGCCTTTACCCGCCCGTGAAACAGAAATCCGCCACGATCAAAGTAACATTCTGTAACACCCTTGGCCTTTGCCCGTTCGGCTATGGCCGCACCAACCTTGGCCGCCGCATTCACATCGTTTTTCCCAACCACACCAAGATCCGCCTCAAGTGATGAGGCCGCGGCCACCGTCACACCATTTGCATCATCAATGATTTGGGCATTTATGTTCTTATTTGACCGATGCACCGATAAACGCAAACGACCATCGGCCATTTTGCGCAGTTTGTTTCGCACACGCATCCGGCGTTTTTGAAACAGATCACGTTTATTCAATGCCATTGCTGTGCGCCCCTACTTCTTTTTGCCTTCTTTTCGGAAAATATATTCGCCTTTGTAGCGTATGCCTTTGCCTTTATAGGGTTCGGGCGCGCGCCATTCGCGGATATTTGCCGCCACCTGACCCACCAGTTGCGCGTCAATACCTTCGACCACCACCTCGGTATTTTTAGGGCAGGTTACTGTCACGCCTTGTGGAACAGCAAAATCAACATCGTGCGAATATCCTAACGACAGTTTAAGGGTATTGCCTTGCATTTGCGCACGGTAACCAACACCTTGAATTTCAAGTTCTTTTTTGAATCCATCGGTCACACCCGTGACACAGTTTTGCACCATTGTGCGCGACATACCCCACTGTTGCAGCGCCCGTTTTGATGGACCGCGCGGGGTAATTTTGACGGCATCATCCTCTAATGCCAACATCACATCATCGGTCGCGGTGAAGCTGCGGGTGCCTTTAGGGCCTTTAAGCTCAACCGTTTGACCAGAAACTTTTGCTTCCACACCTTTGGGTAGGGTAACCGGTTTTTTGCCAATTCGAGACATTTTGAAAGCTCCCTCAAAATACCGTGCACAAAACTTCGCCACCCACATTCGCGTGGCGTGCGTTTGCGTCTGACATGACACCTTTCGAGGTTGAAACGATAGACACCCCCAACCCTTGGCGCACTTGGGCAATATCACCCACGCTCATGTAAACGCGGCGACCAGGTTTTGAGACACGCTTAAGTTCGCGGATCACGGGGATCCCATCATAGTATTTTAGCGAAATTTCAAAGGCTGGATGACTATTTTTTCCGGTTACGGGATCATAGCCACGAATATATCCTTCGTCACGCAACACATCCAACACACGCGCCCGTTGTTTCGAGGCCGGCGTTTGCACAGTAGACCGGCCACGCATTTGTGCGTTGCGGATGCGGGTTAACATATCGCCAATCGGATCATTCATACCGCACCTCTTTACCAGCTTGATTTGACCATACCGGGAATTTGCCCTTGCGAGGCAAGCTCGCGCAGCATGATCCGCGACATTTTCAATTTACGGTAATACGCCTTTGGCCGTCCTGTCATTTGGCATCGATTATGTAATCGTGTGGGGGATCCATTCCGTGGCATTTTCGCCAATTTTAGGCGGGCCTTAAACCGCTCTTCCATTGAACGTTCGGTATCATTCGCAATATCTTTCAATGCGGCGCGTTTCGCAGCATGTTTTTGTGCCAAACGTTGACGTTTCAATTCGCGTTCAACCATTGCTTTTTTAGCCATAGATTTTTCCTTTCCGTCACGCGTTAAACGGCACGTTAAACCGCTTGAGCAACGATTTTGCCTCTGCGTCGGTATGTGCTGTTGTGACGATAATGATGTCCATTCCCCAAACTTCATCGACCTTGTCGAAATTAATTTCAGGAAATACAATTTGTTCTTTGATCCCCATGGCAAAGTTACCATACCCGTCAAAGGCGGGTTTTACGCCGCGGAAATCCCGAATGCGCGGCATCGCAATGGTAATCAAACGATCCAAAAAATCATACATCCGATCCCCACGCAGCGTGACCTTGGCGCCCAGCGGCATCCCTTCACGCACACGAAAACCGGCAATGGATTTTTTGGCGCGTGTCATAACGGCGTGTTGACCGGCAATGGCGGTCAAATCTTCTTGGGCAGATTTCGCTTTCTTGCTGTCTCTGACGGATTCCGCGCCGGCACCGATGTTTAAGACGATTTTTTCCAAACGCGGGATCATCATGTCGTTTTTATAGCTGAACTCTTCTTTTAATGCCGCGCGGATGGTTTCACGGTAAAGCGTTTTCAGGCGCGGAATATATGCTGCGGTATCAAGCATCGATTACATCCCCCGTGGTTTTGGCAAAGCGCACTTTTTTGCCGTCTTCAAAACGAAACCCCACGCGCGTTGCTTTCCCATTGGCGTCCAACAGCGCCAGGTTGCTTAGATCTATGGGCGTTGCCTGGGGCAAACGTCCGCCCGGGTTTTGCGCGCTTTGTTTTGTGTGGCGAATGGCCACATTAATTCCTTCGACCACGGCCTTGCCGGATTTGGGATCAACGCGCGTAATTTCGCCCTCTTTCCCTTTGTCTTTACCGGCCAAAACGATGACCTTATCACCCTTGCGTAACTTTGCGGCCATCACAAAACCTCCGGCGCAAGCGAAATGATTTTCATAAAGTTTTTGGCGCGCAATTCCCGCACCACAGGACCAAAAATTCGTGTGCCCACAGGTTCGCCTGCATTGTTCAAAATCACAGCGGCGTTCCGATCAAACCGGATAGAGGTGCCATCATCGCGCCGAACCTCTTTGGCGGTGCGCACAACAACGGCCTTGCGCACATCACCCTTTTTCACTCGGCCACGTGGGATCGCCTCTTTTACGGATACAACGATGATGTCGCCAACGCTGGCATAACGGCGGTGCGAACCACCCAAAACCTTAATACATTGGACCCGGCGGGCGCCGGAATTATCAGCGACATTCAGATTTGTTTGCATCTGGATCATGGTGGTTTCTCCCGACCTGTGGGGCCGCCGGTGCGCCGGACATGGACCGCAGGGTTTCGTTCAAACCAGGATATGAAGGCGACTTAGGCTTAGGTCGCAATCACCTCCCAGCGCTTGGTTTTAGAAATTGGCGCACATTCTTGGATCCGAACGGTATCACCAATCTTAAATTGGTTTTCCGGGTCATGGGCGCGGTATTTTTTTGATTTCCGAACAGTTTTTTGCAGCACAGGGTGTTTGAAACGGCGTTCCACCTGAACTGTCACGGTTTGCGCGTTGGCGTCGGACACAACGGTGCCTTGCAGGATACGTTTAGGCATACCTTACATTCCCTCCGCCTGGCTTTGTGATTGGGCGGCTTGGGTCGCCTTTTCATTCAGAACGGTTTTAACGCGCGCAACATCGCGGCGCACGGCACGCATCCGCGCGGTATTTTCCAGCTGCCCACCGGCCTGTTGAAAACGTAAGTTAAAAGCCTCTTTTTTCAACTGAATCAGGTCATCGCGCAACTGATCCGGCGTTTTTTCGCGTAAATCCTGGGCGTTCATGCGCCTTGGGTCCTTATCTTACATCATCAGATGGCCCTATCGCGGTTACCATGTTGCCTGATGGGAAATAACGTATGAAACGCCTCTATAGGTTTCATTATAAGCAGATGCAAGGGAAATTATCCAAATCCCGCGCAAAATACCTTCTAAGATGATGGGCCTGCCCGAACCCAAATCTGGTGTAGTGTGCCATTGGCATTAAGGGTTTGTTGTGATGTTTGCCTAAAACCGGCGGCTTCAAACACAGCCATCGGATTGCGCCCGCCCTGTCCGTCAAAAATTGGCAATCCCACCCCGAATCGCACCGGTTCGATCGATAAATGCACGCAATCAATCGCACGATGGGCGAAAAACCAATCATGCACACGTGTGCCGCCTAATATCAACCCCCATGCCATCGGGCGGCGGTGATGCACCACATCGCACAAATCGGTAGGTGTTAACGTGCGCGGATCAATCCATACCTGTGTGGGGCGGCGCCACCCCGCGTATGTTGTTGAAAATATTATGCGGTGCCGATCGGGTCGGTCGGCGGCCACATGGGTGTTCCGCCCCATGATTGCCCAGGGCGCGGCATCCACATCCCGAAAAAATAATGACTGTTCTTCGGGCGAGGCCCAATTTACCGGATTATCTGTCGCATTTCGGGCGATATATCCATCGGCAGAAGCCACCACGGTAAGCGTGAACTTAGGGCGTATCATACCGCTTTGGAATAAGCGCGCGCTACGTCTTAAATATAACGCGCGAGACTTATGCGAATTGCCCAGTTCACCAATCTTCGCGCACGACTGTGCGTGTTTTAATGGGCAATTTCATCGCAGCAAGGCGCAGCGCCTCGCGCGCGATGGGTTCGGACACACCGTCGATTTCAAACATGATGCGTCCAGGTTTTACCTTGCACGCCCAATAATCGACCGATCCTTTCCCCTTACCCATCCGCACCTCAATCGGTTTGGACGTCACAGGCGTGTCGGGAAAAATACGAATCCATACCCGTCCCTGGCGTTTCATATGGCGCGTCATAGCACGGCGGGCGGCCTCAATCTGTCGCGCGGTCACACGTTCGGGTTGCAGCGCCTTTAGCCCATAAGACCCAAAATTTAGGTCAGACCCGCCTTTAGCATCACCGCGGATACGGCCTTTGTGCATTTTGCGAAATTTTGTGCGTTTGGGTTGTAGCATCTTTCGATCCTCCTAGCGATCGCCACGGCGTGCGCCGCCACCCGCTGCCCCACGGGCAGCCGGGCCATCCTGCAGCTCTTGCGCCTTGCGATCACGAGCGGATGGGTCATGTTCCATGATCTCGCCCTTAAAAATCCAAACCTTGATCCCGATGATACCATAGGGTGTTTCGGCCTGAGCCTGCGCGTGGTCAATATCTGCCCGCAAGGTGTGCAACGGCACGCGACCTTCGCGATACCATTCGGTGCGCGCAATTTCCGCGCCCCCCAAACGGCCTGCGACATTGACCCGAATGCCCAACGCCCCCATGCGCATGGCGTTTTGCACGCCACGTTTCATTGCACGGCGGAACGATACCCGGCGTTCCAACTGTTGTGCAATGCTTTCTGCGACCAAGGCAGCGTCTAGTTCAGGTTTGCGCACCTCAACGATATTTAGATGCAATTCACTGTCTGTCATCGCGGCAAGTTTTTTGCGCAAGGTTTCAATATCGGCGCCTTTTTTGCCGATAATAACCCCAGGGCGTGCCGTATGGATCGTCACGCGGCATTTACGGTGGGGGCGTTCAATAATAACGCGGCTTACACCGGCCTGTTTACATTCAACTTCAATAAATTTGCGTATTTTCAAATCCTCAAGCAGCAAATTACCATACTCTTTCGTATCGGCATACCAACGGCTGTCCCAGGTGCGGTTGACCTGAAGCCGCATACCAACGGGGTTAACTTTTTGTCCCATTAGGCAGGCTCCTCAACTTGACGCACTTTAATGGTAAGTTCCGAAAATGGTTTGTGAATACGCCCAAACCGCCCGCGCGCGCGGGGGCGGCCACGTTTCATGATTAGGTTTTTGCCCACCCATGCCTCGGCTACGATCAATTCGTCCACATCCAGCGCATGGTTATTTTCTGCGTTTGCAATGGCCGATTGTAGGCATTTTTTCACATCAATCGCGATACGTTTTTTAGAAAATGTTAAATCATTCAACGCTTTGTTGACCTTTTTACCGCGGATCATTGCCGCCACCAGGTTCAATTTTTGGGGGCTGGTGCGCAACATGCGCAATTTTGCCATTGCTTCGTTTTCCGCCACGCGGCGGGGATTTTTATCCTGACCCATGGCTTATTTCCTTTTCGCTTTTTTATCCGCCGCATGACCATAATAGGTGCGGGTGGGGGAATATTCGCCAAATTTCTGGCCGATCATATCCTCGGTCACTGATACGGGAATGTGTTTCCGCCCGTTATAAACGCCAAAGGTCAACCCCACGAATTGTGGCAAAATGGTGGATCGGCGCGACCAGATCTTAATCACTTCATTGCGCCCTGATTCGCGGGTTTTCTCTGCCTTTTTAAGAACATAGGAATCAACGAATGGTCCCTTCCAAACTGAACGTGCCATGGATTACCGCCCTTTCTTCCGCGCGTGCCGCGAACGGATGATAAACTTGCTAGAGGCTTTGTTTTTGTTACGGGTGCGGGCGCCTTTGGTGGGCTTGCCCCAAGGTGTTACCGGATGGCGCCCGCCCGAGGTGCGGCCTTCGCCCCCACCATGGGGGTGATCAATCGGGTTCATCACCACACCACGCACAGATGGGCGCACACCTTTGTGGCGATTACGCCCAGCTTTGCCCAGGTTTTGGTTTGAATTATCGGGGTTAGATACCGCGCCAACTGTGGCCATACATTCCTGCCGCACCATGCGCAATTCGCCCGAAGACAGCCGAATTTGTGCATATCCACCGTCGCGGCCAACAAATTGCGCATAGGTGCCCGCGGATCGCGCAATTTGCCCGCCCTTGCCTGGCTTTAATTCGATGTTATGCACAATCGTGCCAATCGGCATACCGGAAAACCGCATCGCATTGCCCGGCTTTATATCTGCCTTTTCGGCGGCAATAACTTTGTCACCCATTGCCAATCGTTGCGGCGCCAAAATATAGGATTGTTCCCCATCCTCATATTGAATCAACGCAATAAACGCGGTGCGATTGGGGTCGTATTCGATACGTTCCACCGTGGCAGGAACGTCGAATTTCGTGCGTTTGAAATCGACGACGCGATAAAGACGCTTCGCGCCTCCACCGCGTCGGCGCGCGGTAATCCGTCCGGTGTTGTTTCGACCACCGGATTTTGCCAATCCCTCTGTCAGGGATTTGACCGGGCGGCCTTTCCAAAGCTCCGAACGGTCAATCAGAACCAGCCCACGCTGGCCTGGCGTCGTTGGTTTATACGACTTAAGTGCCATGCTTTCTGTCTTCCGTTTGGGTTGCGGGTATAAAACTACCCATTAAATTTAAGGGCTATTCACCCCTGGTTATTTGAATTGGTGTTATGTCTTAGGATAAACCCGTTGACACATCAATCGTGTTGCCATCCTCAAGCGTTACATACGCTTTTTTCACATCTTTGCGGGTGCCCAAACGACCGCGAAAACGTTTTGTTTTACCTTTGGTGATTAAGGTGTTGATCGCCTTGACCTTAACACCAAATAACGCCTCGACCGCCTCTTTAATGCGTGGTTTGGTCGCTTCAATCGCCACCTCAAACACCACTGCACCAGAATCGGAGGCCAGGGTAGATTTTTCTGTGATGATCGGTTTACGGATTACATCATAATGGTTTGGTTTCACATTCATTGCAATCGCGCCTCCAACGCCTCTAACCCGGCTTTGGTGATGACCAAGGTATCGCGTTTCAGGATGTCATAAACATTTGCCCCCATCGTGGGCAACACATCCAAATCCGCGATATTGCGCGCCGCCAAGGCAAAGTTTTCATTCACCTCTGCCCCATCAATCACCAAGACACGTTTCCACCCTAAATCCTTTACCTGTTTGGACAGGGTATTTGCCTGCGGTGTATCCAACACAGCGGCGTCCAAAACCACCAAACGCCCCTCTGCAACCTTGGCGCTTAGCGCCATTTTCAACCCTAATTTGCGCACTTTTTTCGGTAAATCATGGGCGTGGCTACGGGGGGTAGGACCTTTATAAATACCGCCTTTGCGAAAAATCGGGGCATTGCGATCGCCATGGCGCGCGCCACCTGTGCCCTTTTGGCGACATATTTTTTTACCCGAGTATGAGGTTTCAGATCGCGTTTTAACCTTATGCGTGCCGGCCTGCGCCTTATTGCGTTGCCACCGCACGACACGGTGCAGAATATCGGCACGGGGTTCGACCGCAAAGATATGTGCATTTAGATCAACAGACCCCGAAACACCCCCGCTCAGTTCTATGACGTCTAATTTCATTCTTCGCCTCCCTGTGCAGGTGCGGCCGTGGCACGCATGGCGGCGGGTCGTGGTGCATTTTCGGGTGCACGTTTTTTCACCGCATCTTTGATTGTCACCCAACCGCCCTTGGCGCCCGGCACGGCCCCTTTGACCATGATAAGCCCGCGATCTGCGTCCGTTTTAACCACTTGCAGGTTTTGTGTCGTCACTCGCGCGGCCCCCATGTGGCCCGCCATTTTTTTGCCTTTGAATACACGGCCCGGATCCTGACATTGGCCGGTGGATCCATGCGACCGATGGCTAATCGACACCCCGTGCGAGGCACGCAAACCACCAAAATTATGCCGTTTCATCGCGCCGGCAAACCCTTTGCCGATTGAGGTGCCGGTCACATCCACATACTGTCCTTCGATATAATGATCGGCGGCAATTTCCGCACCGACATCAATCATATTGTCGGGATCGACACGAAATTCGACCAGCTTTCGTTTCGGCTCAATCGATGTTTTCGCAAAATGACCACGCATCGGGGCCGATACACGTTTAGCCTTTGCCGCGCCCGCCCCAAGCTGCACGGCAGAATAGCCATCTTTTTCCGGTGTGCATTGGGCCACCACCTTCAGCGCATCAAGCTGTAAGACAGTGACAGGAACCTGTTTCCCATCTTCCAAAAACAGACGGGTCATCCCAATTTTTTTCGCAATTACGCCAGAGCGCGCCATAACCCACCCCTTAAACTTTGATTTCGACGTCTACGCCCGCCGCAAGGTCAAGCTTCATCAGCGCATCCACCGTTTGCGGCGTCGGATCAACAATATCAAGCAAACGTTTATGCGTGCGAATTTCCCATTGGTCGCGCGATTTTTTATCGATATGAGGGCCGCGCAGAACCGTGAATTTTTAAATTTTATTCGGTAACGGGATCGGCCCACGAACCTGTGCACCGGTTCGTTTGGCTGTGTTCACAATCTCTTGCGTGCTGGCATCAAGCACACGGAAATCGAACGCCTTAAGGCGTATACGAATATTCTGGCTTGCAATCGCCATTGTTTTTTCCTTTTTGTTGAGAGGAAGGGTAGATTTTGCCCTTCATCGAACTGGTAACATTTATTTTTAGGTGCGCCCTTTAGGTTTAGGGGCGCACCCTGTTTCCTTTACTTAACGATTTTGGCGACGACGCCTGCGCCGACGGTTCTTCCGCCTTCGCGGATGGCAAACCGCAGGCCGTCTTCCATGGCGATGGGGGCGATGAGTTCGACGTTGAATTTGAGGTTATCGCCGGGCATGACCATCTCTGTCCCCTCAGGCAGGCTGACGGTGCCGGTGACATCGGTGGTGCGGAAATAAAACTGCGGCCGATAGTTGGCGAAAAACGGGGTGTGACGGCCGCCTTCCTCTTTGGTCAGAATGTAGGCCTCGGCCTCAAACTGGGTGTGGGGGGTGACTGAGCCGGGCTTGCACAGCACTTGGCCGCGTTCGATGCCGTCGCGATCAACCCCGCGCAACAGCGCGCCGATGTTATCGCCGGCCTCGCCCCGATCAAGGATTTTGCGGAACATTTCGACC
>CALFSY010000275.1 GCA_937916365.1 uncultured Jannaschia sp.
CAACCCCGAACACCCCGTTTTGCGCGACGCCGATGCCAAATGGTATGTGCGCGAAGAACGCGGTGGGTGGATCCTGGGGCCCTATGAAATGGGTGCGCCTGCGCGCTTTGCCCATAACGTGCCCGACAGTTTTCGCGCCGATCTGTTTCCCCTAGATTTGGATCGGATTGAGGCCGAATACATGTCGATGATCCACCGCATTCCATCCTCGGAAACCGTGGGTTTGAAAGATGATTATAATGGCCCGATTTGTTACACGCCCGATGGCAACCCCTTGGTTGGCCCTGCACCCGGCCTGCGCAATATGTGGCTGGCCGAAGGGTTTTCGTTTGGCATCACCGCGGCGGGCGGCACGGGGTATTACCTGGCCCAGATGATGGTTGAGGGTGAGGCCGAAATTGATATGGCCAGCCTAGATCCCAAACGATACGGCCCGTGGATGACAACGGACTATGCGATCAAAAAGAACGAAGAATCCTATGCACACGTCTATATCCTGCACCACCCTGATGAAGAACGTGCGGCGGCCCGCCCCTTGCGCACCGCCCCGGCGTATGATCGGCAAAAGGCCTTGGGCGCACAATTCGGACAGGTGAATGGGTGGGAACGGCCCAATTACTACGGCCCTACCGATGCGCCCGCATCGTTTGACCACGACGCCCGGTCGTTTCGACGCGGGGGGTGGTGGGAGTATGCGGTGGCCGAGGCGCGCGCGATCCGTGAAACTGCGGGCCTGATTGATGCCACCGCCTTTGCCAAGCATTTGGTCACAGGGCGCGGTGCAACCGCATTTTTGGATTGGGCAACATGCAATAAACTGCCCAAGGTGGGGCGTATTAACCTAACCTACGCATTGACTGCGGCGGGCACGGTGCGCACCGAATACACCATCGTGCGGCAACGCGACGATACCTATTACCTGGTTTCCGCTGGGGCCTGGGCCGCGTATGACGCCGATTATTTGCGCAAAACGGCCGAGGATTTTATGAAAGGCGGCGGGCAACATGTTATTATTCAGGATGTGACCACCCAATGGGGTGTCTTTGCAATCGCCGGGCCAGCAGCGCGGGACATTTTGAAAACACTGGTCCGCGATGCACAGCCCGAGACCGTGTTATCGAATAAACGTTTTCCTTGGTTGTCGATGCGCGATATCGAGCTGGGCATGGTGCCCACAATGGCCATCCGCGTTGCCTACACCGGCGAGTTGGGGTGGGAACTGCACCATCCCATGGAAATGCAAAACCACCTGTGGGATCATTTGATGGCCGCAGGCACGCCCATGGGGCTAAAACCGGTGGGCGCGCGGGCGCAAAATTGGCTGCGGATGGAAAAAAGCTATCGCGCCTTTGGCACCGAACTGGGCCGCGATGCCACCCCGTTAGAGGCCGGGCTGGACCGATTTGTGGACCTCGCAAAAGATTTCCATGGTAAGGAAAACATGATTGCAACCGGCATCCGGTCAAAATGTGTGACACTCTTGATCGACGGGCCCAATGATGCCGACCCATGGGGGCGCGAGGCCCTGTATGACGGCGCCACAAAGGTGGGGCGCCTAACCTCGGGCGGATATTCAGTGGCGTTTGGCAAACAAATCGGGATGGGATACGTTCGTGCCGATATGGCGGCGGTGGGCCAAAAGTTGCAGGTCAAAATGTTTGACCGGTTATGGGATGCCAGAGTTACCGAAGACAGCCCCCACGACCCCCAAAATACCCGCATCCGCATGGATGGATAATTCCGCAATGAGATCGTTGATACACATTCCCGTTTCAGTATTTTGGTCTAGCGGTTTTAGATAACTTTGATATGATATGGGCGAACGATCACATTGATTAAACAGTTGATGCGACACGCGGGGCACCATCACATTGGATCCGTTGTTGCATTTACAGAAAACATGTGTGGCCGCTGTGACAACAGCCGAAAAAACCGAGGCACATTGGGTATCCCGTATTCGGGCCATTGCGCTGCATCAGGATCAAAAAGCCTTTGCCGAGGTTTTTCGCCATTTCGCACCAAAGGTTAAGGCGTTTTTGATGAAATCCGGTGTTGATGAAAACATGGCCGAAGAATGTGTGCAGGATGTAATGGCCACGCTTTGGCATAAATCACACCTTTACGATCCCGCCCGCGCGTCAACCGTGACATGGATTTTTACGATTGCGCGTAATCGTAAAATTGACCTTATACGCCGCTATACACGCCCCGCGCCGGAAGAATTATCCTGGGCTGTGACTGTTGAACCGGATCAGGCGGATGTTATCGCACTTAGGCAGGATTGTGCGCGGTTGACCGATGCACTGCGCGATTTGCCCCCCAAACAACGTGACGTGATTGAACGGGCCTATTTTGGGGACCTGACCCATGGTGAAATTGCCGCAAAAACAGGATTATCCCTTGGCACGATCAAGTCGCGCCTTAGATTAGCGTTAGAAAAATTGCGCCACGCCATGGAATAATGCCAAAGGCGGACGTAATGGGCACATCTGCCACTCAACGATCCGAAATGGACACATGTAAAAATGAACACTGTTCAACATCATATCTCCGATGATCTTTTGATGGGATATGCCGCAGGTATATTGCCCCAGGCGTTTGATTTGGTCATCGGGGCGCATGTGTCTTTGTCGGATTGCGCGCGCGATCGTCTTTGTAAATACGACTCTTTGGGGGGTGTGATCCTTGAAAATATTGACGAAATTGCGGTTTCCGATACGTGTTTGGATCGCACGTTTACAAAAATATCAGGCATGAAATCAGCCCCAGTAAAAAAACCACATAACGGGATTTTCCCACCTGTGTTGCATGACGCCGTAGGGGGGGATGATACCGCGGTAAAATGGCGCGCGTTGGGGCGTGGGGTCAAACAATCAATCCTGCATACCGACGAACAGGGATCGGTGCGATTGCTTTTGATTCCCGCAGGTCAGGCTATGCCCAAACACGGCCACGGCGGGCTTGAAATTACCTTGGTTCTTAAAGGGGCCTATCGTGACAACGAAACCCGTTTTGCCCGCGGCGATGTCGACATCGCCACTAAAGATACGCACCATTCGCCCATCGCGGATAAGGGCGAGGATTGCATATGCCTTATCGCCACAGACGCACCCTTGCGATTCCATGGCGTTTGGGCCCGTATGGCGCAGCCTTTTTTTGGAATTTGATGGGCGCCTGCTGCAAAATATTTATCCTTAGATAGCGTCCCCATACATATGACGTAAACGCTGGATCAGGCTGGATGTATCCCACCGGCCACCGCCCATTTGTTGAACATCGGCGTAAAATTGATCGACCAGGGCCGTCACAGGCAGGGATAGACCTAAATCACGGGCTTGGTTCAGCGCGATGTTCAAATCTTTGCGCATCCAATCAACGGCAAAGCCATGGTTAAATTCGTTCTCGACCATTGTGCCGGCACGGTTGGCCAACTGCCACGATCCGCCGGCGCCCTGGCTTATCAAATCAGCCACCTTTTTAGGGTCAAGACCGGCCTTTATCGCCATGTAAAGCCCTTCTGAAATGGATTGAATAACCCCAGCAATGCAAATTTGATTGATCATTTTTGTCATTTGCCCCGCCCCCACATCACCAAAATGCACAGTCGCCTTGGAATACGCGGCAATAATCGGCACGATGGCATCGAAATGCGCCTGTTGCCCGCCGCACATGATGGCCAGCTGCCCGTTTTCGGCCCCCGCTTGGCCGCCGGATACCGGGGCGTCGACCCATCCGATCTGTGTCATAGCGGCCTCTGCCGCCAAATTCCGCGTTATTGTGGCAGAAACTGTGGTATGATCGACCAGGATTGCACCCGCACCCATGCCCGCCAGGGCCCCGTCGGGGCCCGAAACGACCATGCGCAGATCGTCATCATTGCCTACACACACCATAACCGCCGCGCACCCTTGGGCCGCCTCTTTCGGGGTATGGGCAAAATCACCGCCATTATCTGTGGCCCAGGCCTCGGCCTTGGCGGTGGTGCGATTGTAAACCGTGACACTGTGCCCCGCGTTCACCAAATGGGCCGCCATTGGGGCGCCCATCACGCCTAACCCTAGAAATGCCAGTTTCGCCATAACAACCTTCCTATCCGCAAGATTTTATTAAATGCCATTATTTAACACGCACAGGCCTTAGGCAACTGTGCGCGCGTCGAAATCCAATTATGTGATTTGTTCCAACTGTTCTTTCGACAATTCCACCGGCACGATCGTAATCGGCACGGGCAAAGACCCCGATTGTTTTGTTAACGCTGTAACCAAAGGGCCAGGTCCGGATTTATCGGATCCTGCGCCCAAAACGATCACACCGATTTCAGGGGTTTCTTGGACATGGTGCAGGATTTCATCAATCGGTTCGCCTTCGCGGATTACCAAATTGGGGGCCACGCCCTGCCGATCGCGCATCCATTTGGCAAACACATTGAAATGCGCCTCAATCCTTTCACGGGCTTCGGCGTGCATCACCTCGGCCACGCCGATCCAATGGTTGAATTCTTCAGGCGGGATCACCGATAAAATTTCCACGCCACCGCTTGTTTTTGCTGCGCGCATGGCAGCAAAGCGCATGGCATTTAGACATTCGCGCGTATCGTCCAGCACAACGAGGAATTTGCGCATAATCAGCCCCTTTCCAGACATACATCATGACGGCAAGAGGGGGACCGTGCAACAGATTTTGCGCACACACAGATGGGTATTAGGTTGCCGCATCCTGATGCGCCCAATCCCAATACAAATCCAGGGCGCGGCGCGTTATGGGGCCGTGCTGATAATGGACACCATCGAATTCAATCACCGGCGTTACCTTATTAAGGTTGCCGGACATGAATACCTCATCCGCGTTGTGAAAATCCGCAAAGGTAAGAACGCTTTCCACGACCTCGACCCCATCGGCGCGTAGATTTTTTATGTGCCGCGCGCGGGTAATCCCGCTTAGGAACGTGCCATTGGGAATGGGGGTAAACACCACCCCATCGCGCATCATAAAAATGTTTGCCGTGGCGGTTTCGGCCACATTGCCCATGACATCACACACCAGCACATTGTCATATCCTTTTGATCGTGCCTCGGCCAACATGCGGGCATTATTGGGATAAAGACAACCTGCCTTGGCGTTTGTCACATTATCAGCCAAAACCGGACGCTGAAATTGTGTTTTGGTTAACCGCGCGGTCGCGTCTGGCCGGGCTAAGGGAATTTCTTCTAAACAGATGCAAAATCCGGCGGTGGTTTCGGCCGGCAAAACCCCCATATGCCCGCCGTCGATACCCCACAACATCGGGCGCACATACACGGCGGCATCTTTTGGGTAGCGTTGTAATCCTTCCCAAGCGATGGCAAAAATGTCAGCCCCCGTAAGGTTTGGGTGCAACATCAAAGTTTTGGCCGATTCGACAACGCGGTCACAATGGGCGCGCAAATCCGGCGCCATGCCATCCACATATCGGGCACCATCAAACACCGTTGTTCCCAACCAGGCGCCGTGGTCGGCGGCGGCCATGACTGGCACATTTTCGTCATGCCATGCCCCATCAAAATACGTTTTGATATTCGTTCCGACCGCCATCGCGCGTCCCCCTTTGTATGTGATAGGCCTAGGATTGATTGAACCGCTGGTTTCGCGCCGCTAGCAATTTCAACCGCAAGGCGTTCAGTTGAATAAATCCTTGGGCATCACTTTGGTCATAGGTGCCCATGTCTTCCTCAAACGTCACATGCGCCTCGGAATAAAGCGAATGGTCAGACCATCGCGCCACCGTCCGCGCCGATCCTTTATAAAGTGCCACGCGCACTGTGCCTGTGACATGATCTTGGCTTTTGTCAATGAGGGCTTGCAACATTTCGCGTTCGGGGCTGAACCAAAACCCGTTATAAATCAGCTCCGCATACCGCGGCATGATGGAATCTTTTAGGTGGCCTGCGCCACTGTCCAGTGTGATTTGTTCGATGCCGCGGTGTGCCTCTAATAAAATTGTGCCGCCAGGGGTTTCGTAAATGCCGCGCGATTTCATACCAACAAACCGGTTTTCCACCAAATCTAACCGCCCAATTCCATGTTTACCGCCCAAATCGTTGAGCTGCGATAACACTGTTGCCGGGCTTAACGGCACTCCATTGAGTGATACCGCATCACCGCGTTCAAACCCAATTTCGACCAATTCGACCTGGTCAGGTGCATCTTTTGGATCCACCGTGCGCTGATAGACATAATTTGGCGCCTCTTGCGCGGGGTTTTCCAACACCTTCCCCTCGGACGAGGTATGCAAAAGGTTGGCATCGACGGAAAAGGGGGCTTCGCCCAATTTATCCTTGGCGATGGGAATTTGATGTGCCTCGGCAAATTCCAGTAGGCGCGTTCTGCTGCCCAAATCCCATGTGCGCCAGGGGGCAATCACCTGAATGCCGGGGTTCAGCGCATGGGCGGCCAATTCAAAACGCACCTGATCGTTGCCTTTGCCGGTTGCGCCATGGCTGATGGCATCGGCGCCCGTTTCGGCGGCAATGTCCACCAATCGTTTGGCGATCAACGGGCGGGCAATGGACGTGCCCAACAAATATAGACCTTCATACACCGCGTTGGCTCGAAACATTGGAAACACATAATCGCGCACAAAGGTTTCGCGCAAATCTTCGACGTAAATCGCCGACGCGCCCAACATTTCCGCCTTTTGGCGCGCGGGCTCCAACTCTTCTCCCTGACCCAAATCGGCGGTAAACGTCACCACCTCGCACCCGTATTCCGTTTGCAACCATTTAAGAATGATGGAGGTATCAAGCCCGCCAGAATACGCCAAGACGACCTTTTTGGGGGCAACAAAGGGGGCGGTTGATTCGGGGGGCATTGAATGATCCGACGTATTTTATGATAATAAAGGCGGCGATAGCGGGTTTTCAAACGCAGGGCAAGTAACCGAAAATTTCTGTGCGCCGTGGATTCATCTATTGTGTTGGATTTTGGGTATATTGCCGATTAACCACGCCGCGCCTGGATCACCCGTGATATAAAAAATCTATCCCCCGCAATCGCCAGGCGTTCGGCCGCCACATCCCATGGTAAAAATACGGGCATATGCCCCATCTCTGTTGGGGGGCCATGGCGCGGGCCCAATTTGGCCAGATAGATGTGGCATTGTTTTTGCGCATAAAGGTTGTATTCGGGCATATAGGTAAATCTGTGAAACATACCTAATCGCCGGGGGCCATGAATACGATAACCAGTTTCTTCCATCACCTCGCGCATCAATGCCCTTAAGGGCGATTCGCCTACGTCGATGCCACCGCCGGGCAACTGTAATTCGGGGTCCACCGGATCATCCTGCAAGGTGGCTAAAATACTATCCCCTGCATCAATGATGGCATAAACCCCAGGACGGGGCGCATAGGTTAGAGTGTCCAAAGGCGGTGTGCCGAACCGGCGATTCATGGTAATCCTCTTTGCATATTGATATGGGTTTGACAGAGATTTTGAAAAATGAAAACCGTCCACACCCGCCAACATCCCACACTTGGGGGAATGCACAAATCCATGATGAAAGATCGCATAGAAAATCAACAGGCCACCATTCGTGCCACGGCAACACGTGTTCTGCAGCTAGAGGGCGCGGCGGTTAGTGATATGGCCGAAAACCTGCCTAAGGATTTTGAAGCCACAGTTGGCGCCATTCTGGCCACTACGGGGCGCGTGATTTTATCGGGGATCGGTAAATCCGGCCATATCGCACGCAAAATCGCCTCAACATTTGCCTCAACCGGCACGCCATCGGCATTTGTTCACCCGGCAGAGGCCAGCCACGGCGATTTAGGCATGGTCACACCTGGGGATTTGGTCATTTTGATTTCAAATTCCGGCGAAACGGTTGAACTGAAGGATCTTGTCGCCCATACGGCGCGATTTCAAATTCCCCTGGTGGCAATATCGGGGCGGTTGGACAGCACGCTGATGCACGCGGCGGATTTCAAACTTTTGCTGCCCGATGCACCGGAGGCGTGCGTGATCGGCATGGCGCCCACCACCTCAACCACCTTAACGTTGGCATTAGGCGATGCGATCGCGGTCGCGGTGATGGAATGCCGCGGATTTCAACCCGATGAATTCAGAACCTACCACCCCGGCGGAAAACTTGGCGCGCGGTTGTCAACCGTGGCGCATCTGATGCACCGGGGGGATGAATTGCCCTTGGTGAACGAAGATACGCCAATGCCCGACACATTGATTATGATGACCCAAAAGGGATTTGGCATTGCGGGTGTTATGGCATATCAACGCCTGGTTGGTGTGATTTCAGACGGGGATTTGCGGCGCAATATGGACGGATTGCTAAACCAACGCGCCGGGGGTGTGGCAACACGCACGCCGCGCACAGTTGGGGCAGACGATCTTGCCGCCGAGGCCATGGCAATTATGTCGGCCAACCGCATAACGGCAGTGTTCGCGGTGGACGACCAACACCATCCCGTGGGTCTCTTGCATCTGCACGATTGTTTGCGCGCGGGGCTTGCCTAACGTGCATCTACGTGGCCCGGATAAACTCTGGGTTCTTCTAAGTTCGGGCGGCTTCAAACGCGGCCCATGCTTGGGCAAATGTATCGAAATCAAAATCTTTTCGGCGGGCGGGTTCAAGGATCAACTTTTCCGTTTCCAAAAGTTTTTTGATTGCATCGGCAAGGGTTGGAATAACCTTGGGCGGGATAACCAATGCCCCGTGGCGGTCGGCGTGGATAAGATCGCCATCGTGCACCTGTAACCCAAATATGGTCACCGGCGTCCCAATATCACGCACATGGGCAAACCCATGACTGGGGCCGATAGACCCCGCCAAAACGGGAAAGCCATCGGGCAAATCCCCTAAATCGCGCACAACACCGTTGGTCACTGCGCCGGACAGACCGAAGCCTTTGTGCACTGTTGTATTGATTTCCCCCCAATACGCCCCAACGCAATTTGGAAAATCCGTGTCTTCGACAACAACAACCCCAGGACGGGGCCCATCGGCCATATGGCGATAATACGCCATGCGCCGGGTTTTTAGCACCTCAGGCGATTCGGTGGGCGGGGCAAGGGCCGCAATCTTTGCGGTGCGGGCATACCCCACCATCGCCGCCGCGTTTGGGTCAGATGCCACCATGGTGCCCCGGGTAAACGCCGAAAACCCGCGCCCACCTTCGGCAACCTCAATCGCATTGCACACCGTGGGGGTGTCAACGGTGTGCAATAGGGCCAAAAGGGTAGCATCCATTTTACGTCTCCCCTAGGGTAAGTTTCTTAAAGATTGGGCCTGCGCCGCCCCTTCGGCCAAGGCGCCCAGTTTGGCATAGGCAATATCGGGATCGACCGCGCCAAACCCAGCAAAGGTGCCAAACCCACAATCGGACCCCGCGATTACACGATCAGGGCCAACAATATCCACAAACCTTGCGATACGTTGCGCCACCAAATGTGGATGTTCGACAAAGTTTGTCGTGCTGTCCACCACACCGGGGACCAAAACCTTATCTTCGGGGATGTCATGTTTCCGATCCTCAAACACCGCCCATTCATGGCCATGGCGTGGGTTTGAGGTTTCAAACAAAACATAGCGCGATTTGGTCGCCATAAGTGTGTCAAACATCTTTGCCATGGGGATGTCGCAAATATGGGGCCCTTCATAATTGCCCCAGCATATGTGCACACGCACCCGTTCGGTCGGCACATCACGCAAGGCATGATTTAGCGCCTCAACATGCGCGGCGGCGATTTTGATGAATGCGTCATCCGATAAATCGTTAAACAGCATGTGCCGCGATAACGCCAAATCGGGGCAATCGAGTTGCACATCCAACCCCGCGGCAACGATGGTTTCATACTCTTCCTTCATCGCATCGGCCAGCGCGGCCAGATAGGCCTCGCGCGTAGGATAATAGACGTTTTGTAAAAACAACGAGATAACCCCGGGCGATGCGGCGTTCATAAACCCACGCGCAATCCCATGTTCGGCCATGGCCGATTTAAGATTGGCAATGTCTTTGCGCAATTCGCCCTGTCCTTTGGATGTAATTGCATCCACACACATGGGCCGGGCATATTTTGGGGTGCCCCCATCTTGGGCCAGGCGTTTGAGGTAAGTGGGAAACTGTTTCAAATCGGCGGGCGCGTTGCGCGGGCTGTCGCCGTCAAAGCCGGTGTAGCGATCTTTGACATAGGTCGCATAAGAAATTTTCGATGTTTCCCCATCCGACACAATATCAATGCCGGCGTCCCGTTGTTTTTTCACGGTTTGCGCGACGGCCCGCGTCATACAGGCGTCAAATTCGCCCTGATCGAACGTATCACCCCGTTCACGGGCAAAGATAAAATCAACAACGTCCTGACTGCGCGGTAATGATCCCACGTGGGTTGTTAAAATCGGTGTCATATGATCGCGCCCTCTAAAAAATTCCGTTGTGATGATGCCGCGAACCTAACGTTCCACACCGCGCCACGTTGGCCCCGCCGGATCATCGGTGCCCACCACGCGATACATCGCGGCCTCCCCCGTCATGGCGGGCACCGCGCTGTGTGCCAGGTGTTCGGGCACCGACATGGTATCACCGGGGGCCAACGTTGCATCGCCACCATCCCACCGCACGTGCCAATGCCCCTTGACCGGCATCAGGACTGCGGGCCGATCATGTGCATGTTTCGCATCCGTCGCCGAAGCGCGCGTGATAAAATCAACCTCAAACCCTGGTTTATCGCGCAACCGCCCCGTTTCGCCAATAACCTTAACCGGATGCGGATTGGCCAGCGCAACCAGATCCCAATATCGGGCCACATGGTTGGGCAAAACTTGGGTGGGGGTTGGTTCGCCCCGTTTGGCCAATTCATCGTCTGCCATCACAGGCATCGGGTTCACGCCCGCGGGCAGGGTTTCGCCCCGTTTGGTATCATACAGTTTGCCCGTTTCGGCCAGGATCAAACCATGGTCGCGGGCATCTTCGATCACTTGCGGCGCCCACATAACCCCACCACCGGCATCATCACCGCCCAGAATGGCCATAATCATGCCATACTCGGCCCCGATATTTTCAAATCCGCGAAAAATGCCCGTTGGGATGTTGAAAATATCGCCCACCTCTAACACTACCTCACCGGCGGTGCCCCAACGGCCCCAGAAAAAACGCCACCGTCCGGACAGCACAAAAAACACCTCTGCCGTGCGGTGATCGTGCAAAGAGTTGCGGCATTTCGGCGGCTGACCCGCCGCGCCGATGTTGAACCCATGCGGGATGGTGATGTGCACATGTTGGTCCGCGCCCTCGGACACACCACCACCGATGATGGTAAAGTTTTCTTTCTGGTCGCTGCCGGGGGTGTGGGCATCAATAAACGCTGTGCGGCACGGTTTTAGATCGCCATAGCGGACAATCCGCGTTTCCATGTTATGTGGGGTCATCTGCCCCGTTCCTTTCATATTCAAATGCTTGTGGTTTTGGTGTGGAAAGGTGTTTAGAAATACCTGAATGCGCGGGCGCGATCAATCATCCGGTGTGCAACAAAATCTGTTGCCAGATTGCGGTTTCGTCATACAACACCCATTCGCGGCGCAGGCCCCAGGGGCCAAATTCCGCGTGACTGGCCCCCATGATATAAACCTTTGCCCCCGTTGGGGGGCCAAACGCGCCCCATCCCTCATGTGTGCCAGAAAGACCCCACCGCAGCGCGGCGCGCGGTGGCATCATCGGGTCATCACAGCCGATTTGATGGTCAATGGTAAAGGTTGCATTGGGGAAAGCGGCACGCAACCCCATCCAAAATTCATCGACCCCATTGTGGGAAAGCGCCACCTTACCCCCGGGGTAGTCCAACCGCACGGCGCGATCATAATGTTGGGGAATGGTTTTGAAATCCGCGGCCATAATGCGCGTTAAGATGTTGGAATATCTTTGCCCCCATTCATTGTCGTTTCCGCGCCCTTTGTAGGGGCCGGGGCGGTCCATCGCCGGGGTGAATGGTTTAGGGCATTTTTCGGGCCCACCTTGGCGCGCGATCAGATCACGGGCAAAATCCTTTGGATCCCACCCCAGTTGGCGCACAATGGCACCTTGGTCACGGATCAACCATTCATCGTTGATTTGGTTCGCAACGGCATGGCAATCAGCAATGATACGATAGTGCAGTTTTTTGCCCGTGGCCGCGCCGTATAGGCCCGCGTGCATATGTGTTGCGGTTGATTGAATCCGGTGTGACGATAGCATTCCATCCGCCGCCGTGGCACACCACATCACATCTTCCCCCAAAAGGGCACGATCGGGAAATTCGGCCAGGGTTTCCATGGTTGCGGCGATCACGTCCTGATTACCCATAACGATTGAGGCCGGCGATCGCACGATAATGTTTTGGGCATAATAATCATGCAACGTGGCGATGCCGCGATCTTCCCAAATTTCTTTGGTAATGCCCAAAATATAGTCGGGGAAATCTTTGAACTTGGGATCAAATCCTTTCACATGCGCATCCTTTTGCTATAGGGGTGTTTGAGTATGGGGCATCGCGTGCCATGGCCCTGACTGCGCAACATTATTAGTCTGCCGTCCATCCGCCGTCGATCATCATGGCCGTTCCCGTAACCAATGCCGCCATATCCGAGGCCAAGTAAACCACCGCGCCCATAATATCTTCGACCTCCCCCACACGGCCCAGTTTGATTTTATCTAAAATCCAGGCCCGTTTTTGCGGGTCGTCAAAGGTGGGGCGGGTTAGATCCGTTAAGATAAACGTTGGGCAAATCGTGTTGACGCGAATTGTGTTGGGTCCCAATTCCAAGGCCATGGCCTTGGTGAACCCCTCGACGGCAAATTTTGAGGCGCAATACACCGCGCGGTCGCGTCCGCCCACATGGCCCATTTGACTGGATACATTGATCAGGCTGCCACCGCGCCCTGCCGCAAGCAGCCCTTTGGCCACGGCCTGGGTCAAAAAATAAGCACCGCGCAGATTGATCGCCATAACAGCGTCGAAATCTGCGGCCGTTGTCTCGGTGGCTTTGCCATGGCGGGCCAATCCGGCAGCGTTCAACAAAATATCAAACGGCCCGGTTTCGGCCACGGCCTGCGCGGTGGCGCCAACATTGGATATGTCCAAGGCCAACACCTCTGCCTGCCAGCCTTTAGCGATCATCGCATCGGCAATCGCGCGCAACCGGTCGCCCCGCCGCGCGGCAAGCGTGACCGCCGCCCCGTGTGCGGCCAATGCGGCCGCAGCGGCCAAACCGATGCCCGATGAGGCCCCGGCCACAAGAGCGCGTTTACCGGTAAGGTCAATCTTTGGGGTTTTGGGAAACTCTATCACACATCCCCCACCGGAAATGGAATGGTGCCTTGCACGCGGGCCTTATTAAATTCGCGCAGGCGGGCAAACACATCAACGCCCAACTGCCGATACGCATCCAACATATCCACCATGACCCAGTTTTCGCGGATCAATCCATGTTCAATCCGCCAGAAATCCAGCGAACACATGGTGATTTTTTTGCCCGACGGCGCAATACCCATCCACCCATCATGGGTAAGTGTTTGGATCATGTTGGGCCAGCCCGTCACAGCGGCATAGTTGCCATCGCCAAAGAAATGATAGGTGATTTCGTCCAAGTATTGGCCACGGTCCGGCATGGCATTCAAAAACGGGATTTGGTGCCAATTCCGAAATCCCGCGATCCCACGCCCGGTGCCAATACCCGCGGGGCCATACCAGTTCATTTTTGGGTGCCAGAATTTGGACATTTCCATCACATCTGGCCCGCCCTGGCTGGGGTGGCGTTTCATGTGGGTCAGCATATCAACGATATGCGCGCATGAGGCCTGCGCGTGGGGCGCATCCCACGGGCCGGGGACAAGGCCATCAAGCGTTGCGGGGCCGGGGATGCACACCTCGCGCCCTAATGATGGCGCCATTGGCCAGGCATTGGCCTGCATCATAACCTCTGGGATGTCCCATAGGGTTTGGATTTCGGTAACTTTGCCGCCCTCAAACCGATAAAACTCGTGAAACCGCATATGCGTCAGATGGCCAGTTGGCGGAATGTCCAGCCAAGGCGCCACAAACGTGCCAATATAATGCCCGCCACAGCCAACCCAATCGCCGCCATGTTCCGTGCGCCCGCCCATAACAATCCAATCGCGGCGTTCAAGATCGGGCCACGCGGCCAAAAGGGGGGCATAACACACATCATAAAGCGCATCCGGGCCAACCATATCACCCCATGGATGGGGCATATGCACCACCGCATCCGGCGCGACCACATCGCCCAACGCGCGGCGCACCGTGGGCGCGACAAAATCATACATCGCCGCGCGCAAAGGCGCGATCAAGGCTTTGTTGTGGCTATGAACATCGCTCATTCCACAGCCGCCCCATACGGTACATTTTTGCGGCCATATCGCCGCACGCGGATGTTGCATTGTTCGGCGTGGCCCACGAACCCCTCTAACATACATAGCCGCGATCCATAGGCGCCGATTGTTGTGGCGGCCTCATCGGTTAGGATTTTTTGATAGCTGTGGGTTTTCAAAAACTTACCAACCCACAATCCGCCGGTATATCGCCCCGCCTTTTTGGTAGGCAGGGTGTGGTTGGTGCCGATCACCTTATCGCCGTTGGCCACGTTTGTGCGCGGGCCTAAAAACAATGCGCCATAGGATTGCATGTTATCCAGATACCAATCATCGCGGTTGGTCATCACCTGCACGTGTTCATAGGCCATATCGTTGGCGGTGTGCAGCATTTCATCATGGGTATCACACACGATGACATCGCCATAATCACGCCAACTGACCCCGGCGGTTTCCGCCGTGGGTAGAATTTTAAGAAGGCGTTCGATTTCCGCCATCGTGTTGTTGGCCAACACACGACTGTTGGTGATAAGGCACGCGGGCGAATTATATCCATGCTCTGCCTGACCTAACAGGTCGGTGGCACACAATTCGGCATCAACGGTATCGTCGGCAATCACCATAGTTTCGGTGGGACCTGCAAACAGATCAATGCCCACGCGCCCGAACAGTTGCCGTTTGGCCTCGGCCACGAACGCATTGCCAGGGCCCACCAACATATGGACGGGATCAATGGTTTCAGTGCCGATGGCCATGGCGCCAATCGCCTGAATCCCGCCCAACACGTAAATTTCATGGGCACCGCCCAACTGCATGGCCGCGACAATCGCGGGATGCGGCGCACCGTCAACCGGCGGGGCGGCGGCAATAATGCGCGGCACCCCGGCCACCACAGCCGTCAACACCGACATATGGGCCGAGGCCACCATGGGAAATTTGCCCCCGGGCACGTAACAGCCCACCGATTGCACGGGGATGTTTTTGTGCCCCAAAATAACACCAGGCAGGGTTTCGATTTCCACATCCGTCAGTGTTGCGCGCTGTGCCTCGGCAAAGTGGCGGATTTGGGTTTGGGCAAATTTTATATCCTCCATATCGCGTGTCGAAACCTTTTGCATCGCGGCTTCAATCTCGCTTGGCGATAGGCGGAAATTTTCGGGGGTATAGTTATCGAATTTTTGCGATAATTCGCGCACCATTGCATCACCCCGGGCCGCGATTCCGGCAAGGGTGCTTTCCACCACAGCGCGGACTTGCGCGTCATCTTCGGCTTTTTCGGCCTCGGGTTTGCTCCGCTTCAGGTATTCAACGGCCATGGTATGCTCTCCTTAGATCATGGCGTGTGTTGGGATGACTCTAAAAGAGCGGCGTCATAGGCGACAAGTTCCACAGTGTTGCCTTCGGGGTCACGAGTGAACACGCCACGCCACCCAATCCACCCGAAATGTTGGACCGAATAATCAAGCCCCTGCGCATCATACCACGCCATCACAGCATCCTGTTCGGCATAATCAACAGTCAGCGCGATATGATGTAGCGACGATTGCGCGCCCGTTATCGGCGGTTCGATGTCATGGGGGTGAATCGCGGCGCGGCCAGCTTCGCGCGTAAACAGTGCCAACACTGTGGTATGCCCCCCATGGCCGGGGCCAATACGAAAAAACACAATATCGTCCCCCGGCCCACCAGACAGCACGTCTAACCCGATGACATTATGGTAAAAAGCATACATTGGCGCCATGTCAGCGCAACGAATGGCAACCTCGCCCAAGGCTTTGACACGAAAACCGCGCATCAATTACCTCATCCAGGTGCGGCATGGATGATCGTGTGGTCGCATTTGGCAATACCCCCTTAACTCAAAAATCCTATAATCAGCGATCCGAATGCAACAACATGGATCAACATGATCGCACGATCATTCCAAAGCACACCCACAATAAACTATACGATCAAGCCGAAAACAAGGAAATAAATGTTTAATGGTGTCACACCAAACCCCGTTGCCGCATACCCGCAAATTTGTAGGATTGATGCCCCCCATTTGATCCAAAAAGCGATGTCTTTATTAGAATGCGCCGTGGTCATACCGCCCCCTTATCCTGTGGCCGGGGTGGGGGGCGTTCACCCCGATCATATGTTTCCCACCCATGACCGCCAAATACATCCACCCCCAGTTGCGCCAGAACATGGGCAAAATCAACCATCACCCAGTTGTCGGTGATTTTACCATCTTCGACCTTCCAAAAATCCATGTAACGGATTTCGACACGCTTGCCCGTGGGGGCAACCCCCATGAACGGGCCGCTATGCGTGGCCTCTTGCCGACCAAAGGCTGCGGCCCATTCGCCCATGAAAAGGCGCGCCTCATCAATGCAAACTTTATCGGAAAACGCGGCCTGAAACGGGCGTTGCCAGTTATCTTGAAATTCGGTCAGTCCATTTTTGGTGCCGCATCCCTGATTGCCCATCCATCGGAATCCTTGCGCAAAAAATTGCCCAATGTCGTCAATCCTGTGATCGTTTAGGCCATCAACCATGCCTTCAATCACGCGGCGCGTGTCTTCGGTTTTCGATAGATCGGTGTCGCGGGTCAACACGGCCTGTTCGGGGCGGGATCCTTTCATGGTGTCATGGCTGTGGTGGCAAGTTTTTTGCCGATATAAATCAACATTTACCCTTTCACCGCCCCTGCGGTTAGGCCACTCACAATTTGGCGTTGGAAAAATAGCACCAACAAGAAAAGCGGCGCGGTGGCCGAGACAACGGCGGCAACGGCAAACATCACGTTGCCTTCGACCTGTGTGGTGCCCAGAAAGCTGGCGATTGCGGGAACCATGGTTTCGTTTTCCGAGCTTAGCAATAACGAAGTGACGGCGAAATCATTATAGGCCAACAGAAAACTAAATAAACCGGTGGTAATGACGCCGGGCCACATCACCGGAATAATCACGTGGCGAAAGGCTTGAAACCGGGTGCATCCATCAACCATCGCGCTTTCGTCCATATCTTTAGGAATGTTCAGGAAAAAGGAATGCAACATCCACAACGTAAAGGGTTGATTGATGGCCACCAATACGATGATGGTGGTGGGCAAAATGCCCCAAATGTTCCATTCAAAAAACGGCAATAAATACCCCGATACCAATGTGATGTGCGGCATGGCGCGAAACACCAATGCCGCCATTAAAATCCAAAACGCATAACGAAACCCCGATCGCGCCAACGCATACCCGCCAAGTGTGCCAAAGGTTAGCGATATAACCACCGTGAAAAACACAATGATAGAGGTGTTAAGCGCCGCGCGCCAAAATTCTTCCTGCACCCAGGCGCCATAATACCCGCCACCGGTGAACGCCGCGCCCGTTTCGCGGATTGTGTGCACCCCATAAAGCGCATTGCGCCAATCCGCACGCGAAAAGAAATCTGCCTGCACCTTAAAGCTGCCCCAAAGGGTCCAAAGAAAGGGAAACGCCGCAATGATCAGCCAGATGGCAACAAAGCCGATTGAAAGAGCCATCAACAGGCTGGCGCGGGATTGGGTCGTGATCGCCATCATTTCCTCCTTAATGCACCTTACGATTAAAATCGCGCCATGTTCGGATAAGCACCGGCATCAACAGTATAACAACCCCGATGATCGTCATCATAGACGTTGCTCCGGCCGATCCATAAAGTGGGTTTCCGCTTTCGCGAAGGTCATTAAAAATAATAAAACTTAACGATGTCGCGTGTGCCTGTGCCTGAAACCCGACGATGGGTTCAAAGACGCGGAAATTATCCATCAATAGGATCAGCGTGACAAAGGTGACAAGCGGCATAAGGTGCGGCACAATGATGTGGCGCATACGTTGCCAGTTGGTGGCACCGTCAATCATCGCCGCCTCTAACGTATCCTTGGGCACAGTTTGCAGCCCGGCATAAAACACAATGAAGCTAAACGGCACCAAATGCCAAACCCCATACACCATTAACATGATCCAGGTTAGGCCGGTTGATGCCCGAACGCTTAGCGTATCATCATCAAAAATACGTTGCAGTGTGGCCCCGATCACACCTTCGGCATCCACCATCCACAAAAGGGTCAAAGACCCCACAAGCGGCGTTACGATCATCGGCAAGAGCGAGAAAAAAATCGTTGGCCCCTTAAACAATTTAGGCAGGTTGTTTACCCCAACAGCAATCGCAAGCCCCAATAAAATAACGATGGGCGTCACAATGGCCGTATAAACCAATGTAAACGTTAATGCCCCATAAAATGGCAAATCAAACACCTGCCTAAAAAACGCACCCAAACTGTCCGTGTTACGCCATGCGGCACCTATTTCTGCCCCGGCGAGGTGTGAGCGATTGATATACGTGCGTAATCCGTTGAACCGGCCAAGCGGTTGTTCATCACGCAGGGCTTGGGTCGCCTCGGTATCGACAGTGGTGGTATCCTGGCACCCAAATGGCCCACAGCTTTCGGTGACAATCAATACCTTTTCGTGTTCAACGTGGAGTGATTGAATAAAAACCGATATAATAGGCAGTGCAATAAACAGCACCATCGCCGAAAGTGTTGGCAGGATAAACCAGAAAAACGTGCGGTGTTTCATGCGCGGTGCCCCCAGGGCGGAAAATAATTGGAACAGGCCCGCACCTAAACGGGCCTGTTCAACACAACCGTTATTGAAGGAACCCTGCCTCTGTCGCGGCGGCTGTATAGGCCGCTTCGGCATCTGCAAGCGCTTGCTCCGCATCTTCGGCGCCTTGGATGAAATCGGCCAATTCTGCACCCAGGGCATTGTGCATAATACCCATTTGCGGGAACATCGGGTATGATATGGCCCCGCCCTGTGCGGTTGCGGCAACACCCTCAGCCGCGGCGCCGGGGGTAAAACCATCAATCAACCATACCGCGTCGTCATTATTTGCGGCCACCATGTCGGGCGTCATGGCACCGGCAAGCGCGGCAAAGGTGGCCTCGGCCTCTGCGTCCGATACGTTGGTTGATATGGTGATGCCGTCCCACCACAACGTGGCCGCCGGAATTGTGCCGTCTGCGACTGTTGGGGCGCTGGCTAAAACTGTGTTGGCGATAACATCGGCCGCTGAGCCTTCGTCATCAAGGATGACGGCCCCGCGTGACCCCCACATGACGCCAAGCGCGGCTTGCCCTGCCTCCCAAACGGCCTGCGTTTCATTGGACGCTTGGACAAGGTGATCGGGATGGGCATATTCGGCCAACGCGCGCATCATGTTCAAGGTTGCGACACCTTGCGCGTTATTGATGCTTGGCTCTGCTGTGCCGGGGGTAAAAAATTCGCCACCATGGGCCAGATAGATCATATTAAAAACCTCGCCCAGGTTCCACCCAACCTGCAGATTCATGACCAGCGGATGTTCCATAATACCAGCGGCGCGAATAGCCTCAGCCGCGGCAAGCACATCTTCGTAGGTTGCGGGGATGTTTTCGATCCCAGCCTGGGCCAAAATATCGGTCCGCGCATACAGATGTTGAGAATTTGCCATAAACGCAACGGCCATAACATTGCCGTCAATGGTGATAAGCTGATTAGGCGACAGGTTGTCACCATAGGTTTCGACCAAATCGTTCAACGGGCGCACCAGGCCGTCGTTCATCAACTGAACAAGTGTGGCATTGGCCACAATGACCGAGGTGTATTCCGCCGGATCTGGGGTTAACGCGGCATTCATGATTTGGCGCGCCTCGGTGGTGTGATTGCGCGTAAATTCACCCGCCGCTGCGGCACAATTTCCCTCTGCTGTATCCACAACGGCATGAATCGCGGGAAAATCCGATGCAAGGATACGGATGGACTGTCCATCCGGGCCGCATTCGGCCGCAAAGGCCGCAGATCCCATTAGGCCGATAAAGCCCCCTGCGGTGATTATTTTTTTTAGAAACATATTCTTCTCCCTGTTTCTTGATGGTGCGATATGTCGGTTTA
>CALFSY010000276.1 GCA_937916365.1 uncultured Jannaschia sp.
CGTGGTTTGCACGCCCGTCACACGCCCATTTTCGATGTCGATGCCCGTGACCGCGCAATTTTGGATCAAATCAACGCCGCGCTGATCGGCCCCCCGGGCATAGCCCCAGGCCACCGCATCATGGCGCGCGGTGCCCCCGCGCGGGTGATATAGCCCCCCGTAAATGGGAAAGCGCGTTTGGTCATAATCCAAATACGGCAACATCTCTCGGCACGCGCCACGATCCAGCAGGATCGCATCATCACCTTGGTTGATCATTGCATTGCCGCGGCGCGCAAAGGCATCGCGTTGGCCATCGGAATGGAAAAGATTGATCAATCCCCGCTGGCTGTGCATGACATTGTAGTTGAGCGTTTTTTCCAACCCTTCCCATAATTTCAAGGAATGGGAATAAAACTCGGAATTGCCAGGCAAAACATAGTTTGCGCGCACGATGGTGGTGTTTCGCCCCACATTGCCGCCACCTAAATACCCCTTTTCCAAAACGGCAATGTTGGTCATTCCATGCTCGGCGGCCAGATAAAACGCGGTTGACAGACCATGGCCACCGCCACCGATAATAACAACATCATATTCCGATTTTGGGGCAGGGTCGCGCCACGCAGGTTGCCAACCCTTGTTTCCCCCTAACCCTTGCGCCAAAACACGCCATCCGGAATAGCGCATGGTATCCCCCTAAACCTTGATTTCATGAACCTTACCGGTAATGGCATAGAATTGAAAAGCCCCCGCGCGACACAGCCATGCCCCCGAACGACGTTACCAACGCGGTAGACTGATTGCGCTTATGACAAGCGGTAGACAAGAAGATTTTGGGCGCCCGTCTGTCGTATCATGATGCAAAGGCGCAGGATGAGCGGATAGGTGAGCCGAATGGCTGACCACAGGCTTTTCGTTAAAGCCACGATCCCAATTCGTGAGAAAAAGAGCAAGCGTGGGAAACACTACGGACGAAAAGCCAAATCTGCTGCAAAATAATCCCGCTTTTCCTAATTGACTTTATTGGACGGCAAAACCGGAAGGGGGGCAATCGGCACGCCTTCCTGAATTAAGGCGCGGGCATCCTCTGGTTTTGCCTCACCATGAATTGGTTTTTCCGGCACGTCCCCTAGATGCATTGCACGTGCCTCTGCGGCAAAGCGGTCCCCGACATAGGTCGAGGTTTTATTCACATGCTCCTTAAGCGCACGCAGCATTTTTTCCATCGGATGGGCGGGGGTGCGCAATGGGGCGGTAGCGGCTGGCGTAGGGGTGTTTGGTGCAGTGGTTTTGGGCAATCTCGCGGGCGCATCCCCCACAACTTTGGGTGCCATCACGGCCTTTGTCACATCTCGCGACCCACATACGGCACACGTGACAAGCCCCTTCGCCGCCAAAACATCATAAGCCTGACCTGATTGGAACCAGCTATCAAATTCATGCCCCTTGGCGCATCTGAGGGAATATCGGATCATACTGGAATGATAGTTATATTTTCACCTGCGGTCTGCAAGTGTATTGTCACAGAAATTTCAACCTTTGCGCAGCCGCAATGAAATGACCACGTGATATATCCGACTCAAAAAGTCAGGATTGACATATTTGACAAAAAGAGTCATGAAATAGGCATTGTATTGATTCACAATTTATAGGACCCCTATGATGAGCTTTCACCACCCTGCCCCTGCACCGGACACGATGCATGATTTGCCTATCCAATCTGTTCCGATATATGATGCCCATCAACTGACGGATCAAAACGGTCAAGCGATGATCGTGTTGGACGATAAAACATATAATTTGCGCATTACGCGCGCCGGAAAATTGATCCTGACAAAATAGGATCGTAAACATGGTTTAATGTTCGTTATGTCAAAAATTCCAAGCCCATGTATTGATGTCTGTAAATTTAGGCGCAACGGCCATTGCATTGGCTGTTCCATGACCAAAGATCAAAAAGCACTTTTTAAGACCCTGGACAAAGATAGCCACCGCATGGCGTTTGTTCAAATGCTGATGGCCCAGCAGGATGTGATGGGGAAATTTTCCCACTGGACCCCCGCATATGCAAAAAAATGCCTAAAGAAAGGCGTTACCCCGCCCTTCAAACAGGGGCTGAAATCGGCATAACGCGCCCGCGTTCACCGTAAATGTGAACGCAAAATCCAGGCAAATTTTTCATGCACCTGCCCACGAGCGATGCACAAATCCTCGGTCAGTGTGTCACCATGCCCGGCGGCCAGCTCACCGCATCCGGCAAGCGTTGCGGCCAACGTTTCCTGTGCGGCGGTCATTGTTTCAATCATCACGCGATCGGCGACCGCACCATCATGATCGCCAATTTTGGAGCGTTCAATCATCAAACCCAACTGCCCCTCGGCATGGCCGTCAAGCGCCTTAATCCGTTCGGCTATATCATCTTGGGCATTGAAATGATCGGTGTACATTTCCTGAAACAGCGCGTGCAGGGGCCCAAAGGCCATGCCAGTGACATTCCAATGAAAATTCTGCGCCAACATGGTTGTAACTGTGGTTTCAGCCAACGATTGGTTTAGTGCCTCGCAAATGGCCGCCTGTGCGGTCGGGGTCAAATCAGCGGCAGCTTGGGTCATTTTATCAGATCCTTTCAGATTATTACTATTGTATGGCGCGCGAAGGCTAGCTGATGATCGACACCTAGAGTTTCACGCGAAATTGTCCAGTGCGCGGGAAAGATTGACAACAAGAAATCCAACCTGCCGCCGCAAATGGCGTGGCAAACGCCGTGCCAAAAGAAACGTCAAACTTGCATCATCCCCGCGTTTGGCGGCTGAAAGCATTGCCATGAGCCACGATTCATCAAAACTCACCTCAACACTGCCGGGGCAATGAAACGAAAGCCGCCCGGCGGGCACAGCACGAAAAATCGCCGCGGCATAGGCGTCGGCGGCCGTATGGGCATCACTGTTAAACATCGCGCACGCTTGGAAAAGATCGGCCCGCGCCGCACATCGGCATTGCCCGGAAATACGGCGTAACCATTCTAACGCAGGCCATGATGGCGGCCGAATAACCGAAGGCGTAACAGATGAATGTAATGCAGGGTGCGCCATACCAGGGCCTCATATCTGACTATTTTTATCAGATACCCCAGCCTTCCCTTAAATGCAAGACCATCTGTAAACATTGCTTAACACTACGCCTGACAATCATTCAGGCCAATTTTGGCAACAGGTTATCAAGCGATGCTTTCGCGTCGCCGTAAAACATTCGTGTGTTTTCTTTGTAAAACAACGGGTTTTCGATGCCCGAATACCCCGTGCCCTGCCCGCGTTTGGACACAAAAACCTGTTTGGCTTTCCATACCTCTAACACGGGCATACCAGCGATTGGTGAGTTTGGGTCGTCTTGCGCCGCGGGGTTTACAATGTCGTTTGACCCAATCACAATCACCACATCAGTATCGGGAAAATCATCGTTGATTTCATCCATCTCTAACACAATATCATAGGGCACCTTGGCCTCGGCCAACAACACGTTCATGTGCCCTGGCAACCGCCCGGCCACAGGATGAATGGCAAATCGCACCTGTTTGCCCGCCGCGCGCAGTTTACGGACCAGTTCACTAACCGCTTGCTGCGCTTGGGCCACAGCCATGCCATAGCCCGGCACGATGATAATACGATCGGCGTCATTTAACGACGTTGCAACGCCATCGGCATCGATGGCCACTTGTTCGCCCTCAATCGTCTGCGCGGGGCCAGACGCACCGCCGAATCCACCTAAAATTACACTGATAAACGACCGATTCATCGCTTTGCTCATGATATAACTTAGAATCGCGCCGGATGATCCCACCAACGCCCCCGTGACGATTAACAAATCAGAGCTTAGCGTAAATCCAATCGCCGCCGCCGCCCATCCGGAATAAGAATTAAGCATGGATACCACGACCGGCATATCCGCGCCCCCAATGCCCATCACCAAATGATAGCCAATAAAAAGCGCCAAAACCGTGATCAAGATTAACGGCACCATACCGCCAAACGCCAAATAAATCGCCGCCAATAAAACACACGCGATTGCCGCCGCCGCATTTAACATGTGCCCGCCCGGCAACTGCGCCGGTTTACCATCCACACGGCCCGCCAATTTGCCAAAGGCAATGACCGATCCGGTAAATGTGATCGCCCCGATAAAGATGCCCAACACAACCTCGACCTGTAAAAACGTAATCTCGGCTGGCGTTTTTTCGGCCACTTTCGCGGCAAATGCGGCCAATCCGTCCAAACTGCCCCCGGCATCGCGCAGGCGATCAACGCGCAAACGTTCCATTTCGGCGCTGAGCCCGACAAACACCGCGGCCAGACCAACAAAGGAATGCAGCGCGGCCACCAGCTGCGGCATTTCTGTCATTTCAACACGTTGGGCAATCACCATGCCCACACCCGCGCCGATGGCCACCATCACCAGAATCCCACCCAAATTGGCGATACCAGGGCCCAGGATGGTGAACACCACCGCCAAAGCCATACCAACGATGCCAAACCAGACGGCGCGTTTGGCGTTTTCTTGATTGTTCAACCCGCCAAGGGAAAGGATGAATAAAATACTGGCCGTTATGGCCGCGGCTGTGACGACTTCGTTGGAAAACATAAAACCTATCCTTCGCGTCAGGATTTTTGGAACATGGCCAGCATCCGCCGCGTCACCAAAAAGCCACCCACAATGTTAATGGTGGCAATCAAGACCGAGATCATCGCCAACACAACCACCAGCCAATTCCCCGACCCGATTTGCAGCAACGCACCCAAAATAATGATACCCGAAATCGCATTGGTCACGGCCATCAAGGGTGTGTGCAGGGCATGGCTAACATTCCAAATGACTTGGAACCCGATGAAACACGCCAACACAAACACAATAAAATGCTGCATAAACGACGGGGGTGCGACCAGGCCCAGCAAACCCATAACGCCCCCCCCCACGGTCAACATGATAACCTGTTGTCGGGTTTGCACCTTAAACGCCGCGGCCTCGGCCGCGCGTTTTTCCTCCGCCGTTAGCGTTTTGGGTTTTTCCTTGGGTCGTGCGGCAATCGCCTGCACCTTTGGCGGTGGGGGGGGATAGGTGATTGCGCCCTCAAACGCCACTGTGGCACCACGGATCACGTCATCTTCCATATTATGCACGATTTGGCCGTCTTTTTCCGGCGTCAAATCGGCCACCATGTGGCGAATGTTAGTGGCATAAAGGGTCGAGGATTGCGCCGCCATGCGGCTAGGAAAATCGGTATAGCCGACGATGGTTACGCCGTTATTGGACACGATTTTTTCATCTGGCACCGTCAGCTCACAATTCCCACCTCGCTCGGCCGCAAGATCGACAATAACCGAACCAGGTTTCATGGCCGCCACCATATCCGCCGTCCACAACACCGGTGCATCGCGCCCCGGGATCAGGGCGGTGGTAATCACAATGTCGATCTCTGGGGCCAAGGCGCGAAACTTTTCCAACTGTTTTTCGCGAAACTCGGGGCTGGACGGGGCGGCATATCCGCCGGTGGCGGCACCATCTTGGGTGTCTTCAAAGTCTAGAAAAACAAACTCGGCCCCCATGGACTCGATTTGTTCGGCCACTTCTGGGCGCACATCAAAGGCATAGGTTATGGCGCCCAGGCTGGTGGCCGTGCCGATTGCGGCCAACCCTGCCACGCCTGCGCCCACCACCAACACCTTGGCTGGCGGCACCTTACCCGCCGCGGTCACCTGACCGGTGAAAAACCGGCCAAAGTTGTTGCCGGCCTCGATCACCGCGCGATAGCCCGCGATATTAGCCATGGACGACAGCGCATCCATTTTCTGCGCCCTAGAAATGCGCGGCACCATATCCATGGCAATGATATTGGCCGCGTTTGATTGGGCGGCCTCCAACAGCTCGTCGTTCTGGGCGGGATAAACGAATGAAATCAAAAGCTGCCCTTTGCGCAACGCCTGCACCTCATCTATCGACGGGGGGCGCACCTTGGCGATTATATCGGTGGTTTGCCAAAGGGTGTTGGCGGTCGCGATCACCTCAACCCCGGCGGCACGGTAGGTGTCATCGGAAAATCCAGCGGCGATGCCCGCGCCGGTTTCAATGGCACAGTCATATCCCAACTTTTGAAGCTGCGCTGCGCTATCGGGCGTCATCGCCACACGCGCCTCGCCCGCAGCGATTTCTTTTGGCGCTGCAATTTTCATAGTTACACCATTTCAAACAACGTTGTATTTATGTTGGCATAACAAGGCAAAACCCAATCGACAATAGGTGATCGGGCAACATATTACCCATATTATGCGCAACACCGCTTAAATAATTTGCCGGATGTTTTTTGCGATACTGATCGCATCTCAATCCTAAGTCATATAATTGAACACAAAACGAACCTGGATAAATATCAATGCCCCTTGCCGATCATCCGCTGCGCTATGCGCTTGCCAACGAATTGCATGCACGCCCGTTTCCATCATTTCGCTGCCCTGGTGTTGCGTTGTTTATGGCGTTCAAAGAACCGGTAGACGCCGCCAAACGAGACCGGGGCCAGGATCGCGCGCATTTGATCGCGCTTCTTGATCGTTTTGGGGTGCAACATCCACAACCAGAGGCCACCCATTATTTTGGCGATCTAGGTAAGTTTCAGCTTAAGTGGGAACAACATACTGAATTTGTCACATACACCGCGTTTACAGACATGGTGGAAGCCCGCGAACGCCCTTTTGACCCCGCTGCGTGGAACATTTTTCCCAGCGATTGGTTGGATGGGGCATCGGGTGATCGCGTCAGCATGGCCCATATTCGCATTGATCCAATGCCTGACGCGCAAAACGATCTGGCCAAACCATTGGCTGATTGGTTTGTGCCCGATAGTTTGGCGTTGGCCCATGTGTTCGATCAAACGGCCATTGTGGCCGGGGATTTCCGGATCGACAGCGCAGGCCAAATGCGTTTTGCGATGTTTTGCAAGCCCGATACCAACCCGCGCCGTATTGGACGCATCACACAACACATCTGCGAAATTGAAATTTACAAAGCGATGGCGATGCACGGTCTGCCAAAAGCACGCGAAATTTTCCATCGCATGGGGGAAATCGACGCAAGCCTATCACAACTAGTGGGGGACATGACCGGCGATTTATCCAGACCGGATGAAACATTAAAACAACTTTTGACCATCGCGGCGGAGCTTGAAAAACTCCAAGCTGAAAGTGCCTTTCGATTTGGCGCATCGCGCGCGTATGAGGCGATCGTGCATCAACGCATTGATGCCTTGCGCGAACAACAATTTTTTGGGGGGCAAACCTTTGGCGAATTTATGACGCGCCGGTTTGATCCGGCCATGCGCACAGTCAAATCAACCGAACGGCGCCTATCGGCCATGACCAATCGCGCCATCCAAGCGGGTGATTTGCTGCGCACACGGGTTGATGTGGATCGGGCCGCGCAAAATCAGGCCCTGCTTAAAAGCATGAACCAACGTGCCGATATGCAGGTGCGTCTACAAAAAACGGTTGAAGGATTATCGGTGGTCGCGATCAGCTATTACGCCGTCAATCTTTTGGTGTATCTGCTGCAACCGCTTGTTGCACCTTTTGGTATTAGTAAAACATACCTTACGGCCTTGGCCGTTTTACCGGTGGCGGGGTTTGCATGGTGGATTACGCGAAAAATCCGGCAAGCATTTGAAAAATAGCAGCCACAATATCATCCGTCGGACAGAACAGTGATGGTGGGCAGCGCCGTTAACGATAGGCCAAGCTCTTGATACACCGCCATTGACATGCGCGACCCCGATCCGCGTTCGCCCCCCGATGGGCGCAAGGTTAAGGGAACAGACATTCCATTTTCCCCAATCACCCAACCCGTGCCTTGATCGTTAACCAAAGGCGTTTCCAACCATAGTCCAGGCGTTGTCGCATCGCCCAAGCTGGCGCGCAATGGGCCGGGTCGTGGTGGGGCCGGTTGGAACCAATATAAATTCCTGTTCGGGAGGGCGCGGCCCGAAAAGACCGCCTGTCCACCCATCGGCACATCCCGCGAGTGTGGTTAGGCACACGAATGCCCACGAAATTGAAAATCTGCTCATGAATTTAGTATACTTTAATTTTTGTTTATTCGCAACTCGTCGAACATGGTGCGCGATACCTTGCGGCTTATGCGTATTATGCATATTTCGGTGCTATGACACAAACCACGCCTCTTATTGATCCGTTCCAACGTGCCATACGTTATTTGCGTGTTTCGGTGACCGATCGCTGCGATTTTCGGTGCGTTTATTGTATGTCCGAACACATGACGTTTCTGCCTAAGAAACACCTTTTAACGTTAGAGGAATTAGATCGCCTTTGTTCTGCTTTCATACGGCTTGGGGTTGAAAAACTGCGCATCACGGGGGGGGAACCTTTGGTGCGGCGTGACATTATGGCATTCTTCAGGGCCATGGCACGTCATTTAGAGGCGGGCGATTTAACCGAACTAACCCTGACCACCAATGGTAGTCAGTTATCGCGTTTTGCCCGCGATCTTTACGCGGCAGGCGTTCGGCGCATTAACGTATCGTTGGATACATTGGATGACGAAAAATTTTCTCGGATCACGCGATGGGGTCGGTTGCAGCAAGTCTTAAAGGGCATTGACGCCGCGCAACAGGCCGGTCTGCGGGTCAAAATAAACACTGTCGCGCTAAAAGGATTTAACGAAGACGAAATATTCGATCTGCAAACCTGGTGCGCAAACAGGGATATGGATTTAACTTTTATTGAGGTTATGCCCATGGGGGATTTGGGCAATGAAAACCGCATTGGGCAGTATTGGTCGTTAACCGACTTGCGCGCACGATTGGCCGAAACGTTCACCTTATTCGACCTGGCAGAGCGCACAGGCGGCCCGGCGCGTTATGTCCAAGTGCAAGAAACAGGACAAAAAATCGGATTTATCACACCGCTTACACATAATTTCTGCGAAAGCTGTAACCGCGTGCGGCTGACCTGCACGGGGGAATTATATATGTGCCTGGGGCAAGAGGATATGGCCGATCTGCGTGCGCCGCTACGTGCCACAGACACCGGCGATGACCAAATGTTAGAAGCCGCGATCCGCGCCGCGATCGCGCGCAAACCCAAAGGCCATGATTTTGATTATACGCGCCAACAGATAACCGGCCAAATGTCGCGCCACATGAGCCATACGGGCGGTTAAACCCATTCAATCCAATACGTTATATTATAAAATAATGAAGGGGCCGTGATGCCGGGGGAATACGCAAAAGACCGCACAGTTTTGTCGATCAGCGGTGCAGACCAGGCGCATTTTTTGCAAAACCTTGTGACGTGCGATGTAAAAGACCCCAAAGATGGGCTAACCTATGCCGCGCTTTTGACGCCGCAGGGGAAATATCTTGTGGATTTTTTTCTTTTGAATCAGGGGGATGATATCTTATTGGATGTTAAAGTGGAGCTTGCCGAACGTCTTATCCAACGTTTGATGATGTATCGTTTACGCGCAGATGTCACGATTGAACGCACCGATCTTAATGTCGTGCGGGGCGTGGAAAATGCACCACCGGATGCTTGGGCAGACCCACGCGACCCAACGCTCGGCTGGCGTGGCTATGGCATGGTGGGGGGCATCCCGCAAATTGATTGGAATGCCCTGCGCGTGGCAGCCTGCGTCCCTGAAACAGGGATAGAGTTGATACCAGAGGAAACCTATATCCTTGAGGCAGGATTTGATCGATTGTCGGGCGTAGATCACAAAAAGGGATGTTATGTGGGCCAAGAGGTGACCGCGCGCATGAAACACAAAACCACCCTGCGCAAGGGGCTTACCACGGTTTTGGTGAATGATGTGGCGCCTGTGGGCACCGAAATTATGGCCCAGGGTCGATCGGTGGGCACGCTATACACACAATCGGGGGGGCGTGGCATTGCCTATCTTAGGTTTGATCGGGCAACCGGCCCTATGCAGGCGGGTAACGCGACAGTGACGTGGCCATAAGGTCCGTTACCACGACATCCCAGCATTATTGATTAGGGCGCTGATAGCAAAAACTTTTATTTCGACTCTTTAGGGTGAAAAACACCCTGTTCAGTGACAATGACGTCAAGCGGTTGATCCGTTACGATTGTAGGTATGTTTGGTAACTCTTGTGCAGCGTAGGCAAACCCAATGGCATTGACGTATTGGGATGCGCGCAGTTTGGCCAATGTTCGATCATAAAACCCCCCGCCATAGCCCAGCCGATTACACGCCACATCAAATCCCACAAGCGGCACAATCAAAATATCCGGCACAACCCATGGGCCTGTTGTCGGCACCCATGCACCAAACGGGCCCTCGACCATGGCACAACCTGGCCGCCATTCCCGAAACAGCAACGGATTGTCCGCACCATCAATAACCGGCACGCAAACTTTTGCACGGGAGGATAAGGATGCCATTGTAGGAATAACATCCATTTCGGTTCTGATCGGCATATATCCCGCCACCACGGCCCCCCTTTGATGTGCCAATTCAGCAAGTAAACGCAGCGTGGCCTTGCGCACGGCGCCGGTCTTATGTCGCGTGGTGTGCGCAGCCCGGCGTGCAGCATACGCGGTTTTACGCAATGCGATTTTGGGATCGGGTGCATCCGGCATGGTCATTCTATTCTATCTGCTCTGGTTAAGTTGCGCGTTTATTTATGGCCTGCATATAAAAACATTTTCGATACACCCCAAGGCATAGGCATAATGTAAACCGCAATAATGATGCCCTCAATGTTGGAATTGATCTGCCATTGGCGGCCATACCAGTATATGAATCCATCATGTCGCTTTGGTCTCGCATATCCGATGCCCTGGCCGCCCTTGCCCAGGGTGAGGGGTTGGCCGCTATTTTTGATAAATTGCGCACGGCACCGGAACGCTCGGTCGCCTTTACCATCGCCGTGATTGCCCTATCGGCAAAAATGGCCAAGGCCGACGGCCTTGTGACCCGTGACGAGGTCATGGCGTTTCGAGAGGTGTTTCATATATCCCCAAATGATGAACGCGCTGCGGCACGGGTGTTTAATATGGCCCGTGCAGATGTGGCGGGATTCGAAGATTATGCAATGCGAATCGCGCGTATGTTCCGTGTTGATGGGAAACCTTGCGGGATCGACAACGTGCTTTGTGATTTGATGGAAGGATTGTTTCATATCGCCGCCGCCGACGGCGATTATCACCCCAACGAAGATGTGTTTTTAGAACGTGTTGCCGAAATTTTTGGGATGACCGAAAATGATTTTTATCGCATGCGCGCGCGCCATGTGCCGAATACGGCCCCAGACCCATACACTATTTTGGGGGTAGGCGCAGATATGCCCTTTGATGATATTCGTGCCGCATGGCGGGCGGAGGTGCGCGCCACCCACCCCGATCGAATGCTGGCCCGCGGTGTGCCGCCCGAGGCCGTAAAATTAGCCGAAAAACGCCTAGTGGCTATAAACCGCGCGTGGGAGGAAATCACAAAGCGCCACGCACAATAGATAATGTCAGAACGGTGTAGCATTACGTGCGTCTTAGGGTGCGTTGGCTAAAATCTCAAAAACCGCATTGCCCGCTTGACACTTTAGTGTTGCAGGTGCAGATTACATTCCAGCTTTATGAAGGTGTGGTGTAGTAAATACCCCACGCCTTTTTACACTTTATGACCCCGTAAGGAGCGTTCCAATGTCGCGTGTCTGTGAATTGACCGGCAAAGGCCCAATGGTTGGTAACAATGTTAGCCACGCCAATAATAAAACCAAACGTCGTTTTTTACCTAATCTGACCGAAGTTACGCTTGGATCGGATATTTTGGATCGGCGTTTTCGTTTACGCATTTCAAACGCAGCCCTAAGAACAGTGGATCATCGCGGCGGGCTAGATGCCTTTCTTGCAAAAGCCAAAGAGGCAGAATTATCGCCCAAAGCATTGAAAATAAAGCGTGCGATTGAAAAAACGCAACTTGAACAAGCATCTTAAAATGCACACGAGGCCGAAGCGTGTAAGTTTGAAAATGCATCTTTACAAAAGTTTATTTGCAAGTCTTTTAATGTTTATCCCCAACCTGGCATCGGCGCACATGGTCGTGGATAATGCCTATGTCCGTGCGGCCAGCACCCTGGCTCAATCCGGGGCGGCGTATATGTCGGTCTTTAACCATTCTGATCGGGATGATCGTTTGGTTGCTGCAACCTCCAACATCGCTGAACGGGTCGAATTACATACGCATATCCACGATGATACGGGCCTTATGCGGATGGTTGAGGTTGAAGACGGTTTAGAAATTTCCGCCGGTCAGACCATTACACTTGAACGCGGCGGGGCACACGTAATGTTTTTGGGGTTGCGTCAACCGCTACTGCAAGATGACGATGTTGAGATCACATTGATTTTTGAACATGCAGACCCGGTTACAATTACAATCTCTGTTGATTTGACACGATAAATGTCACTATGCAGTAATGTCATAGATATTGACTTAAGTATAAATTAAATTTGAAAATTCTAAAAAATACAATGATGCGACCTTAGCAGCATCATTATATCTCTGAAAATTTCTAACCGCTGTATGCGAATTTAGCTGCAGGTTGCTTGGGCAGTGTCACCAAAATCACGCCATGCCTGCCACAATCGTTCATCCGACCGGCGATCAGATTGGCGCACATCTTGGGCGCGTTGTGGGTCGTTAAAAAACCGCGCACCTTCGCGCATCTGCGCCCGTGACAGTGTATTGTCCGCCACATGGCCGATACAGCTACACAATGCGCGGGTGGCCGCCCCACGGTCAGAACGATTGCACGCACGTTCCACAGGATTCGCAATCGTTTGATGCGGTAATGTAATCGTAAGTGCGACAAATAAAACAGAGAGATATTTTTTCATGTCGAAGCCTTGTGAAGGTGTAGTTATTCATTTCGTCGACAGCTTAATTGATTTAATACCTGATTTTTAGCTAAAAATCAATGTTTATGATGCCACGGTGTTTGTATTGGGGCAGCCAGCATATACCATGTATTTCGGTAATTGGTAAACGCACTACAAACATTATATAAGGTAATCTTGAACATTAACGTTTCTATCCACCCTATGTGATCATGTTGTTAGAGGCTTCTGAACCTGACCTAAATCTGGTCGCTGATATTGGGGGCACCAACACCCGCGTGGCCCTAACCCGTAGGGCGCACACCGTGCCGCACGATATAAAACGCTATCACAATGCCGATCATGCCGGGCTATCCGATGTTTTGAAACAATATATCCACGATGTTGGGGCCAATCCTGCCCACATCATTGGGGTTTGTGCGGCGGCGGCCGGCACTGTGCAAAACGGGGTTGCAACGCTTACCAATCTTGATTGGCGGATTGATCGCCGTGAGATCGAGCAAGCCCTATCCGCACGCAAAATTGCGGTTTTGAACGATCTTCAGGCGCAAGGCCACGCGCTAAACCAAATTGCAGCGGCGCATTTGATCAACATTGTGCCACACCCCCCGGCCCCGGCACACGCCACAAAACTGGTTGTAGGCATTGGCACAGGTTTTAATGCCTGCGCCGTTTTCGATACAAAAATAGGCACGTTCGTTCCCCCGTCCGAGGCCGGCCACATCGCACTACCGGCGAGCGATGCAACCATCGCCCCCATCGTGGCCGATATGATTGCCCGTTTTGGATTTGCATCGGTTGAAGAGGTGTTATCAGGCCGCGGTATCGCGTATATACATGACATCCTACACAAAACCCCCTTAACCACACCTGAGGTTATGGCGCGTCTTCGGGCGGATGACCCCGCGGCCAAAGACACCGCGCGGGTTTTCGCGCGAATTATGGGCGCGGTCGTGGGGGACTTGGCGTTGATTCATCTACCACTGGGTGGGATTTACCTGGTGGGGGGGGTGGCAAATGCCTTTGCACCATACTTGGCAACACTTGGTTTTGTAGAGGCATTGCGCGCCAAAGGGCGATTTTCCAGCGTTATGTCACAGTTCGGTGTGCAAATTGTGACCGACGATTACGCCGCACTTATCGGGTGTGCGGCGCATCTGGCCAAACTGTGATAGCATGTTCGCGCTTCATTTTTATGCGCAATTTTGGTGTGCATTTTTCAAAGCTCAACACTTTAAGCCCGAAATGCAAAATGCCCAACCCTTAATTTTGAATTTCATTTGGGTCGCGGTATACGCCTTGGTCTTTTAAGGCGTCGATCACTTCGGCGGGCATATATGTTTCATCATGGCGGGCTAAAATTTCGGTGGCCTGAAATGTTCCGTCAACCAATCGCCCTGTGCCAACCATACCTTCACCTTCACCAAACAAATCGGGCGGAATACCGGTATAAACAACAGGCACCGACGCGCCACCATCGGTCACGCGAAATTGTATGGTTTCACCCACCCCACGCACCAGGCTGCCGTGTTCGACCAAACCACCAATGCGAAACACCTCGGACGATGGGGGGGGATTTTCGACAATATCCGATGGCGGACGGAAAAAATTGATGCCGTCGCGCAACGCATACCCAATCAACCCCGCCGATAAGGCCAAAGCCACCACAGCTAAAGCAACGATTTGAATCCGGCGCCGTTTTTTAAGGCCACGCATGTCAATATCCACCAATATCAGGGGAAAAGGGGCACACCCCCTAACCCCGCTGTTTCGTCCAAGCCAAGCATCAAATTTGCGTTCTGCACCGCCTGCCCTGCCGATCCCTTGCATAAATTATCCAGTGCCACAAACACCAACGTGCGATTCGGTAAACGATCCGGTGCCACCCCGATATGCGCAAAATTTGAACCGCGAACATCGTGGGTTGATGGGGTTTTGCCAAATGGTAAAATGCGCAAAAATGGCTCTTCCTGATACCTTTCACAAAAAACATCATAGATACGCTGTGCGTCACCTTGAACATGGATCGTCGCCAAAACACCACGGTTCATCGGGGCAAGGTGCGGGGTAAATTGCACCAATACGGGCCGTTTTGCCCATTTGGAAAATTCTTGGTCAAATTCGCCTAAATGACGGTGCGTTCCACCCACGGCATAGGGGGTGCATCCTTCGGATAATTCGGCGTGCAGCAGGTGTTCTTTTAAGGAACGCCCCGCGCCGGATACCCCCGCAATCAAGGTGATGACAATCGTATCCAGGTCAATCGCCCCGGCTTCAATCAACGGGATAATCCCATATTGCCCGGCAGCGGCATTGCACCCAGTGCCCGCGACAAGACGGGCGTTTTTTATATGTGGGCGATAAAATTCGGTCAGGCCATAAACCGCCTCGGCCTGCAAATCTACGGCATCATGGGGTTTGCCATACCATTTTTCATACGCAACCGGATCGCGTAGCCGGAAATCCGCGCTAAGATCAACAATCTGCAAATCCCGCGGCAAGGTTTTGATAACCCCTTGTGATGTCGCGTGCGGCAACGCACAAAACACCAGGTCAATTTGCGCGAAATCAACGTCATCAATTTTGGTCAACGGCGGCACCCCTTGACCGGTCAAAAATGGATATACACCCTCCATGGGTTGACCGGCCTTACGATCGCCGGTTAATGCAACGATGTTAAGGTCCGGATGCCCCAGGATCAACCGTGCAAGTTCCGCACCGGTATAACCGCTTGCGCCTAGGATTGCGATATTATGGGGCATGTTATGTTCGGTCGCAAACAAATTTAGACGGGCTAGACATCTATATACTCAAACGTCACCTGCCGCTGTAAAAACCCTGTGGCCTTGGCCGCCACAGCCTTGGCGTCACCTGTCGTTAAAAAACGCACACCTTGGCCCACACCCTTAAATTCAGGACGACGCATAAGGTAATCGGCCAAAGCATCCGCCACAAGATCGGGTTGCGAATAAAAGGTAACATCCGCGCCCAGAGTATCGCGAAAGGCGTCTTCGATCAACGGATAATGCGTGCACCCCAGGATCGCGGCCTCAGGCTTTGGCATCCGGCGCAACAAAGCCTGTGTATGGGAACGGGCCAATTCTTGCGCCAAAATCATATCCCCCATTTCGATCGCATCAACAATCCCCGCACAGGGTTGTGCCTCGACATCCATACCAATGGCGCGAAAGGCCAGTTCGCGTTGAAAGGCGCGGCTGGCCACTGTGGCCGGCGTTGCGAAAAGCGCGACATGTTCCATGGCCACTGGCCGGGGGGGGGAATTGTCGCCCCATTTGCGTTCGGTCAACGCCTCAATCAAGGGCACAAAAACACCCAACACCCGCTTTCCCTGTGGAACCCAGTTTTCCTGCATCCGGCGCAGCGCCACCGCCGATGCAGTGTTGCACGCCAAAATTACCAAATCGCAGCCTTGGTCGAACAACGCCTGAACCCCAGCGATGGTTAAATCGTGGATGTCATCGGCATCGCGCACACCATAAGGCGCATGGGCGTTGTCCCCAAAATAAATAAGCGGCAGATCAGGCAGACGCGCCATAATAGCATTTAAGACGGTTAATCCGCCAAGCCCGGAATCGAAAACGCCAACGGCCATTAATAACGGTCTTTCAGGCTACCGCGCACACGCCTTTGCGGCACATCCGGTTCACGATACCGTTCTTCAAATTCAAACCCCCGCACATGCGCATCGAAGGGGCGCGGGCTTAGCCCATAGGTTTTTTCGCGGAGAAAGGCCATCATTGCCTTTGCATCACGTGCATAAGGGTCCAAATCCGCGCGTGGAATGGGGGCGCCGATGGCCACGCGCACGGGGCTGTTTACGCGCGCCTTAAATTCCTTGATCAAAAGACCCATGCGCAAGGTCGTGTGCACGTGGCTCATCAACTGAAATAAACGCGAATTGTGCCCATCGAAAAAAACCGGCACCACCGTGGCCTCGGACTTTGCGATCATGCGCGCCGTGAAACCACGCCATCCTGGATCCATCGGGCGACCGAATGGGCGTGCCGCGGTTGATACTGTGCCCCCGGGGAAAATTCCGATTGCGCCGCCCTGGCTTAAAAACCGCAGGGCGTCTTTGCGCGTTTGGATGTTCAACGCCAATGCCTCTTTCGTGTCATCAAACGAAATGGGCAAAATAATCCGATTGATGTCTTCGGCCTTGCGAAACACGCGGTGGGCCATAATACGAAATTCGCCGCGCACATGGGAAAGGATATGCCCCATCATCAAGCCATCCAAAATGCCATAAGGATGGTTGGCAATCAACACAACCGGCCCGTCGGTGGGGATATTTGCCAAACTGCCCGCCACCACATCCAACCGTAATCCATAGCGTTCAACCATGACGTCCCAGAAATTGCGGCCTTGCCGCACCTCGTCATCGTATCCTTCGGCCCGTTTTATAAGCCCGATACGCCCAGTTGCATTTTCCATCACGCGAATCATAGCGCGCCCACCTTTGGACATGGCAGACGAAGCATAAGAGATTTCACGTGCCACTTCGCGGGGCATATTGGTTTTGCGGCTGTGCATGGATAATTTAGGCATTTTTATATCATATATTTCCGTATGCTGTTTTTCAAATGGAATGATCGGGGTGATCATTCGATCCGTATCCCCAAAGGCATAAAAGATCCATCGCCACATGGGCCGCGGCAACCGCGGTGATCCCCGAGGGATCGAATGGGGGCGCAACCTCCACCACATCGCCGCCCACCATGGGAATCCCCGCCAAATCGCGCAACAATATGGCC
>CALFSY010000277.1 GCA_937916365.1 uncultured Jannaschia sp.
ACCGCCGTGCAATACCGCCTGCCGGTCAAGCAGTTCATCCTCAACAACGAACGTTTGGGCATGGTCCGCCAATGGCAAGAACTGTTGCATGGCGAGCGGTATTCGCATAGCTGGTCCGAGGCTCTGCCAGATTTTGTGAAACTGGCCGAGGCATTCGGATGCAAGGGTATTTTGTGCGATAATCCCGCCGATTTGGATGCGGCGATTTTAGAAATGCTGGCCTATGACGGGCCGGTGATTTTCGATTGTTTGGTGGAAAAACACGAAAACTGTTTCCCCATGATCCCATCGGGCAAAGCGCATAATGAAATGCTGCTGGGGGAGGCAGACACGCAAGGCGTGATTGACGCACGTGGGGGCGTGTTGGTGTGATGCGGGAAAAACCAGGGCGCACAAAAGGATTTGATCCGCATAAGCGAAAGGCAAAGGATAACGCACGACAGCGCAAGATTGCCTCAAACAACTCTGACAAAGCGGCCCGGCGTCATGCCCCAAAAATCAAGGCTATGACCAATCGCAGGGCGCGCCGTTTGGATCGTCAATCCTTGTCTGTCGATATGGACGATTCCGCCGATCAAATGAAATGTGTATTAATACAAAGACACCGCCATTGGGGCAGTTCGAACGCCGCCGAACACCGCGCCCAACGTGGGATGTATCGCGAAAAGCTAAACAAAGTTGGCGGACGATTGATGTTGTCAAAACGATTCTGGGAAACATTAGCAAAAACGTCCACAAATCCCATGCTTATCCAAATCGCCCAAAGTCAGATTGAAGACATCAACATACGTGTGGCGCATAAACGCAAAGGAAAATCGCGGTGAATGCCCTTAATATCAAAAAAGGATCGTCCAGCCATTCGGCCTATGATCTGCGCTCTCATCTCTCTGATGTTATCGAAACCCATACCTTGGTGGTGTTGGTGGAAAACGAACCCGGGGTTTTGGCCCGGGTGATCGGCCTGTTTTCGGGGCGGGGATATAATATCGACAGTTTGACCGTGGCCGAGGTTGACCATGCCGGCCATCGATCACGCATTACGATCGTCACGTCGGGCACACCGCAGGTGATTCAACAAATCAAGGCGCAACTTGGGCGTATGGTTCCCGTGCATGAGGTTGCCGACCTAAGCGTCGAAGGCCCGTTTGTTAGCCGCGAACTGGCCCTGATTAAGGTGCAGGGCAAAGGTGACGCGCGGGTTGAGGCCTTGCGCATCGCGGAAATTTTTCGCGCTAAGGTGGTCGACAGTACATTGGAAAGTTTTGTGTTCGAGCTGACCGGCCCGCCAAACAAAATCGATGCGTTTCG
>CALFSY010000278.1 GCA_937916365.1 uncultured Jannaschia sp.
ATTCTTTATGGATTCTATCGGGCAGATCGGGGCGAAATTTTCATCCACGGGCAACACACGCCAATCCCCGATAGTCAGGCCGCCATTCGTGCAGGTATTGGTATGGTGCATCAGCATTTCAAGTTGGTGGAAAATTTTACAGTGGCCGAAAATGTTATCATAGGGGCCGCAGATGGAATAATGTTACGCCCTTCTTTGCGTGCGGCGCGCAAACTGTTGGCCAAATTGGCCACAGAATATGGATTAGAGGTTGATCCCGATGCACGGGTGGAAGATTTATCGGTGGGTCACAGGCAACGTGTTGAAATCCTCAAACAACTGTATCGAAAAGCCGATATTCTAATTCTGGATGAACCTACCGGTGTTTTAACCCCGACCGAGGCTGATCAACTGTTTCGCATTCTTGGGCGCTTAAAAACCGAAGGTAAAACAATCCTTCTTATTACCCATAAATTACGTGAAATCATGGCGATCACAGATACTGTGAGTGTGATGCGCCAAGGCACAATGACGGCAACACTTGACACCACTACCACAAATCCCCCCGCGCTGGCCGAATTGATGGTGGGGCGCAAGGTGTTGCTGCGCATTGATAAATCACCCGCACAGCCCCGTGATCCGGTGTTAGATGTGCGCAATCTAAAGATGGTTGATGCCGCAGGGGTCGAACGATTAAAAAACATATCCTTGCAAGTTCGCGCGGGTGAAATCCTGGGCATTGCTGGGGTTGCAGGAAATGGTCAATCCGACCTTTTGAAGGTGCTTAGCGGCATAATACCGGGCCAATCGGGCGACATAACATTGCACGGTCATCCCATTAAGGCAGATGCCGACGGCACAACGCGGCGGCGACATAAAATCGGCCATGTGCCCGAAGATCGTCAGGCAGAGGGCCTGATCATGCCCTTTGAGGCATGGGAAAATGTCGCGTTTGGCTATCATCATGCCCCACGTTATCAAGCGGGGCTATTGATGGATCACAAGGCCATCAAGATTGATTGCATCGATAAAATGGCCCGTTACGATGTGCGCCCTCCTAACCCAAGGTTGCCCGCCGAAAATTTTTCCGGCGGCAATCAACAAAAAATCGTTGTAGCGCGCGAAGTTGACCATGAACCCGATCTATTACTAATCGGGCAACCCACGCGCGGTGTTGACATCGGTGCCATTGAATTCATTCACAAACAAATTATTGCACTAAGGGATCGGGGTAAGGCAATTTTGCTTGTGTCCGTAGAATTAGACGAAATTTTGGCGTTATCGGACCGTATCGCCGTGATGTTTGATGGGCAAATCATGGGCGAACGATTGCCATCGAAAACAAATGACCATGAATTGGGGCTTTTGATGGCCGGCGTCACACAACAGGCAATCCAATGAACAAAATGCCGAAATGGGCAGATGTTTTGCTGATCCCGTTGATAAGCGTAATTTTAGCTTTGATTGTATCGGGCTTAGTGGTGATTTTCATCGGCGAAAACCCTGCACGCGCCATGGCGGTTATGGTGCGCGGTGCGTTCGGGTCAATCAACGGGTGGGGATATACGCTGTTTTACACAACAAATTTTGTGTTTACCGGTTTGGCGGTTGCCGTCGCATTTCACGCACGACTATTCAATATTGGGGGCGAAGGACAGGCAACCTTAGGTGGGCTTGGGGTGGCTGTTGTGTGCCTTGCTATTCCTTGGCCGCATTGGACGTTCGCAATTTTAGGGGCGGTTATAGGATCGGCGGTATTGGGGGCAGCATGGGCGGCGATCCCGGCGTATTTGCAGGCTAAACGCGGCAGCCACATTGTTATTACCACCATCATGTTTAATTTCATTGCCTCGGCACTTTTGGTGTATCTACTGGTTAATGTGTTCCGCGTTTCAGGATCCATGTCACCTGAAACTGTGCGATTTCCAGACCCCACACACCTGCCCAACGCGGCCGATTTTGCGGGCTTTTTAGGGTTTCGTGCATCAACACCTTTGAACATTTCTTTTTTTCTGGCGCTGGTGGCCTGTTTAGGCGTTTGGATTTTAATTTGGCGCACACGCTTGGGGTATGAAATTCGTGCCCTTGGTCATTCTGAAACGGCTGCGATTTATGCAGGCATTCGCCCAGGTAAAATTATCATTATATCCATGCTTATTTCGGGCGGTTTGGCCGGATTGATGGCCGTCAACAATGTGATGGGCGAAGCCGAAAGATTGGTAATCGACAGTGTCCAAGGTGCAGGTTTCGTGGGTATTGCGGTAGCGTTGATGGGGCGGTCGCATCCAGTTGGGGTATTTTTGGCAGCATTGCTTTTTGGGGCATTGTATCAAGGCGGGGCCGAATTAGAATTTGAAATACCTGCCATATCCCGCGAAATGATTGTCGTCATCCAGGCACTGGTGATTTTGTTTACCGGGGCGCTTGACAACATGGTGCGCCTGCCAATGGAACATTTGTTTTTGTCGTTACGGCATAAACGCGGGGGATAAGTGCGTTGAACGAATTTTTATCCTTTTTACCTGGGTTTTTGTCCGCTTATGGGATTTTGATAATTGCCGCGTCATCACCTGGGCCTGCGGTCGCGCTTTTGCTGGGCATATGTTTGGGTCAAGGACGCACCCCAGCGTTAATCACAACGGCGGGAATTGCCAGTGGTGGTATTGTGCTAAACCTTGCCACACTTGTTGGGGTGGGTTTGATTTTGGAACAGGCTGCCTGGGCGATGACGGCCTTGCGCATTATCGGGGCCACGTATCTTTTATGGTTGGCCTACGCGGCATTTCGCAAGGCAGTTCATCCCCCAAACATTCAAGCAACGTCGCCCCCCCTTCAAAATTTTGGGCAACTTTTTCTAACAGGGTTTTTGCTACAAATAACCAATCCAAAGGCGATTGTATTTTGGTTGGCCATTGCGGCCATTGGCGCGACCCAAGGCGGCGGTGCGGGTATTGTGATTTTGTTCGTGATTGGGGCCTTTATAATTTCGTTTGTCTGCCATGGCGCATGGGCAATTTTATTATCCGCAGCGCCATTTCGT
>CALFSY010000279.1 GCA_937916365.1 uncultured Jannaschia sp.
ATGATCTCGGCGAAAGTCACGCACTTAAAAACCGCCTTGAGTCTGTGCTTAGCCGCATTGCCTGTCATGGGTCGGTCCGGGCCGGTCGCCGCATGACCACGGATGAAATGAACGCCCTGCTGCGTGAGATGGAGGCCACGCCCCTATCGGGGCAATGTAACCATGGGCGGCCAACGTATGTCGAACTACAGCTTTGCGATATTGAACGACTATTTGGGCGTGCATGATCGGCATAGGTGACATAAATCTTGATATGAACGCACTGTTTGTTGTGGGCACGCTCATCGTGGGTGCGGTATTTATTATGGCGCTGATCTTGGTGTTTGTAATGATCCGCATGGCGCAAAAATCCACGCGGGCCATTGCCCCGCTGGCCGATCATTTGCACGCGCTTGACGGGGCCGTGCATGGATTGTCCGAAGGGCAACAAAGGTTGGCAGGTGGATTGTCGCAAGTCTCCACCACCCAGGCTAGCGGTCAAACCGCCCTGTTAGAGGCGATGGAACGCCGCCTGGAAGAGGTGCAAAAAAACATGGCTGACACGTTGCACGGTACCTCAACCCGCACGGCACAATCCCTGGGCGCGCTACAACAAAAGCTTGACCATATCGACCGTGCGCAGGAAAACATCGAAAAACTATCCGGTAATGTATTGTCATTACAAGATATTTTATCAAATAAACAACGGCGTGGCATGTTCGGCGAAATACAGCTGGCCGATATTGTGGCCAAAGCATTGCCACCTGATGCCTATACCTTTCAAAAAACCCTTTCAAACCACAAACGCGCCGATTGCATAATCCACCTGCCCATGCCGCCGGGACCCATTGCGATTGACGCGAAATTCCCGCTTGAGCCATACGAAGCCCTGGTTGCAGCCACCACGCCAGAGGCGCAAACCCGCGCATTGCGCGATTTTGGGAAAGCTGTGCGCAAACACATCAACGACATCGCCGAACGTTATATCATCGATGGTGAAACCGCCGACGGGGCGTTGATGTTTTTACCGTCCGAGGCCGTTTATGCCGAATTGCACGCCCGCCTGCCCGATGTTGTGCGCGCCGGATTCGATGCCCGCGTGTGGATCGTATCGCCCACCACATGCATGGCCACGTTAAACACAATGCGCGCCGTGATGAAAGACGCCCGCATGCGCGAACAGGCCGGCGAAATCCGCAAAGCATTGCAACACCTGCGCCGCGATGTCGAATTAGTCACCGAACGAACAGGTAAGTTACAAACGCATCTGCGGCAGGCCGGCGAAGATGTGGACGGGATTTTAACCGCGTCATCCCGCGCCGGTAAACGGGCAGAGCGGTTGGATAATTTCGACTTTGATGCCATAGTGGCAGAAGATCAGGAGCATGATGTGGTGCCTTTGACACAAGATTAAGGGTATAGAAATTGGTGCACTGCCCGAAATGACGGGTATCGCGTCCGACATTCCTTTTATGGTAAAGGATACCTATCATATCATCAGCATTTTAAGAGGATTTAATGTACCTTAAACATATTTTTCTGTGCACCGCATCCCTGGTGTTGTGCCTTACCACGGCTCAAGCACAGCAACGGCGTTAAGCCAACAAATGTGTGATAGAATACCGGTTGACCCCGTCGATTTAACGACCACCTTGGTGCGGTGCCCATCGGTCACCCCTGTGGAAGGCGGCGCATTAAAACATCTACAAACCATATTGGAAACCGCGGGTTTTTTCTGCCACCGTGTGGATAGGAACGGCACACCCAACCTGTTCGCGCGATGGGGACCAAAAAGCGCACAAAAAACATTTGGCTTCAACGGACATACCGACGTGGTGCCCGCAGGCGATGTCGATGCCTGGACGCATCCACCCTTTGGCGCGCACACCACCGGCGGGTGGCTTTACGGGCGCGGGGCAAGTGATATGAAATCGGGTGTTGCCGCTTTTGCCGCCGCGGCGATTGATTTTGTATCCAACACACCGCCGAATGGGGCCATCATTCTAACAATTACGGGCGATGAAGAAGGCCCAAGCCTGGACGGCACGCGCGCTATCATGGATTGGATGGCACATACGGGTGAATCAATGCACGTGTGTATTGTTGGCGAACCCACCTGCCGCAATCAGATCGGTGACACGATAAAAATCGGGCGACGCGGATCGATGACCACAACGATTGATATTGTGGGCAAACAGGGGCATGCGGCCTATCCCGAAAAAGCGATCAACCCGATGCCTGCCGTGGGTGCATTGGCGCATCGGTTATCCACCGCGCGATTGGATGACGGCACGGCGCATTTCGATCCCTCGACCCTATCAATCACCACAATCGACACGGATAACACGGCCAGTAATGTTATCCCCGCCCACACCCGCATGGTGGTCAATATCCGATTTAATGACACGCATTCAGCCACGAAATTGGCCCGTTGGTTACGTTTACAGGCAGATAGGGTCGCACAAGACACCGGCACACACATCGAAATGAAAACCCATGTTTCGGGTGAGGCGTTTCTAACGCCGCCCGGGGCGCTTTCGGCCCTGATTGCCAAAGCCGTGGAAACCGAAACCGGTATCACCCCAACAATGTCGACCGGCGGGGGAACATCCGATGCACGATTTATAAAAGACCATTGTTCGGTGGTTGAATTCGGTCTTGTGGGCCACGGTATGCACGAGGTGGACGAACGGGTTTGGATACAGGATATCCATGACCTGAAACGTGTTTATGAACGTATAATGGCCGATTATTTCATGGCGCAAACCATACCCACGTAAACACACAAACCATGGTATTAGCAGCGCCGAAAGGTTGAAATTATAAGCATATTCTTATGTGGGCCCGTCACACGCCAGGATTGGGTCCAAACGGGCCATTCCCCAAAATCGTATGTCACGGCATACCTGTCCGCCGCGCAATAATGGCAATCCTGCCACTGGTCTGGGCTTAGCCTATGAAACGGCTGCCCATCCCTAAACAAAACGGCGATCGTCTCACCCATGCGCCGCCACAGATATGTTTGCCGTGCCAGCATGGGGGCGGCTGCCCCATATTGTAGGGTTCCCGTTTCCTGTTGCCGCAGACCTGCTTTGTCGGGGTGCCATTCTGCGTGCCCACGAAAATGACCCATCTTTTGGTGAAGCGCATCGGTAATGACCCGATCCAACCGCCAACGCCCCTCTAAATCAGTTAGGGCAATCATTCGGCAAAAGTTCCGATCGTCACATTGCCCCAATCATCGGTAAATTGCACTGCCGCATAGCCATCGTGGGCCACGTCATAGCATGTCCAATCATCCCCGGGGGGCCATTGGCTGCAATATCGCCCTGCCTCTATCCGCCATTGGCCCCAGGAAGGTTCGCCAAAATTGTATAACGTGCGGCCAGAGGGGAAAAATCGCTGCTCTGCCCCAGTGTCATAAATCAACGGATTGTCGATCAATAACGCCGTCAATTCCGCATCTTGGGTCACGGGGCGCAAATCGTCGGCCATGGCGGTGCCTGCGATCCATAGGGCGAAAACAAATGCTATGGCCAATCTCATCCTAGATCTCTTTGGGTTGTTGATGTTTTTTATTTTCTTTATGAAAACGCCGTTTGATTTGAAAATGCAAGGCCCCGCCCATGATTCCACGCTATTCCCGCCCTGCCATGGCTGCGATTTGGTCTGATGCAACAAAGGTGCGTATTTGGTTCGAGATCGAGGCACACGCCTGCGATGCGCAAGCCACGCTTGGCGTGATCCCCAAGGAAAACGCCGCCGCAGTATGGCGCGCCAAAGACATCGAATTTGATCTGACGCGGATTGCCGCGATTGAAAGCGAAATCAAACACGATGTGTTGGCATTTTTAACCCATCTGGCCGAAATCGTGGGCCATGAGGCCGCGCGATTCGTGCATCAAGGCATGACATCGTCCGATGTGTTGGACACCGCATTTAATGTGCAACTGACCCGTGCCGCCGATATTTTGTTGGCCGATCTTGATGCGCTTTTGTCAGTGCTCAAAACACGGGCATTTGAACACAAAATGACGCCGCGTATGGGCCGGTCGCACGGCATCCATGCCGAACCAATTACCATGGGCCTGACCTTTGCGCGGTTTTACGCCGAAATGGCACGTAACCGCGACCGGTTGATTGCCGCACGCGCCGACATCGCCACCGGCGCCATTTCGGGCGCGGTAGGCACCTTTGCCAATATCGACCCATCGGTCGAAGCCCACGTGTGCGCCCAAATGGGATTGCAACCAGAACCGATCAGCACCCAAATCATCCCACGTGACCGGCACGCGATGTTTTTTGCCACGCTTGGCGTGATCGCCGCGTCGGTCGAAAACATTGCCGTGGAAATTCGCCACATGCAACGCACCGAGGTGCGTGAGGCCGAAGAAGCGTTTACAACAGGCCAAAAAGGATCATCGGCCATGCCGCACAAACGCAATCCGGTTTTTGCAGAAAACCTAACCGGTTTGGCGCGCATGATCAGGGCGGCGGTGATACCTGCGCTGGAAAACGTCGCATTGTGGCACGAACGGGATATTTCCCATTCTTCGGTCGAACGGATGATCGGCCCCGATGCGACTGTGACACTTGATTTTGTCTTGGCGCGGTTGACCGGGGTTATCAAAAACCTGGTCCTTAACCCCGATGCGATGCGTGAAAATTTGGCCCAAATGCGCGGTTTAACGCAATCACAACGTGTTTTATTGGCGTTAACCCAGGCGGGCCTTAGCCGCGAAACCGCATATGCCCACGTGCAACGCCACGCAATGAACGTGTGGGATAAAGGCCATGATTTTAAGGCATCGCTGCTATCTGACCCGATAATCACCGCAGCGTTGACGATTGACAAAATCGAAACCTTATTCGACCCTGCCCATCACACCAAACATATTGATACGATTTTCGCGCGGGTGTTTGAACAGACATAGATCATACAGGATCGTTAATGCCCCCCGCGCGATGATACCCCCATCGCACGCAAGATGGGTGCAAGCATGTGTTGGGTAATGGGCAAAAGCACCAGGCCAATCACCAGGCCAAGCGCGCCGGAAAGCACCGCCTCAATCAGCCATTCCACCCCCGCCCCCAACGGTTGAAAGGCCATGGCAATCGTTTCGATGACGTGTTCGGGCCCAGGCCAACCCATTTCGGCCAATCCATGCACGATAATCTGCCCCCCAACCCACAACATCGCCGCCGTGCCCACAATCACCAGCGCGCGCATAAACCCCGGCATCCACCGCACAATGGCACGCCCCATGGCGCGCGCGCCGCTGGTCCGTGCCTCGGCCGCCATATGCAAGCCGATGTCATCGGCCTTTACGATCAAGGCCACCGCCCCGTAAACCATCATTGTGATCGCCACCGCCACCACGATCAACGCCGCAGCCTCAAACCAAATGGAATCGGTATCCAAGGCAGACAGGGCGATTGTCATGATTTCAGCGGATAAAATAAAATCGGTCTTGATCGCACCGCGCACCTTTGCCTCCTCCAAATGCGGGGCATCATGCACGGCCTCATCCAGGGGGCGATGTGTATGTGGGGGGGGATAAAGCCAGTGCCACACTTTTTCGGCCCCCTCAAAACACAAATACCCACCCCCCAACATCAAAAGCGGCGGGATCGCCCAAGGCGCAAGCGCCGACAGCAACAGCGCCAGCGGCAACAAAATCACCAATTTATTAAAGATGGACCCCCGCGCAATTTTCCAGACA
>CALFSY010000280.1 GCA_937916365.1 uncultured Jannaschia sp.
TTTGTGCCGTTAAGACGTTGTGAATCCCGCAACCATTCCAATAGTGTCAAGGTAGGGTGCGCCGTGACCTTTTGCAGGTTTCCATTCAGAAGAAACCGAACTTCCATGGTATTATTACCCGCCGCGATACCGATAAGGGATAATTCACCTTTGATGCGACGTAAAAGGTGGCCCCGTTTGTGGCATGGTCAAACCACTTAAAAACCTCTTAAAACGCTAAAATGCAAGCCCTACCATGATTTGTATTTTTGGGGTATGCACCCATACTTGAAACCACCATCATGTGAAAAATAACAACACAACAATACGGAGACCAAAATGATCAAAGAATTTAAAGATTTTATCGCCCGTGGTAATGTCGTTGATATGGCTGTAGGGATCATTATTGGTGCGGCGTTTACCGCCATCGTCACATCGTTGGTTTCGGATTTAATCAACCCGATCATTGCTTTGTTTACCGGCGGTGTCGATTTTTCAGGGTGGTTTTATGCCCTTAACGGGGAAACTTATGCTTCTCTTTCCGCCGCGGAAGAGGCCGGCGCGCCCGTCTTTGCGATCGGGCGTTTTGTTATGGCGGTGATCAATTTCATAATCATTGCCTTTGTGGTTTTCCTCCTTGTGAAAATGGTCAATCGCATCAAGGAATCGGCCGAAAGAAATGAAACAGAGGCCGCTGTCGAAGAGGCCCCGAAAAGCCCGACCGAGATTGATATTCTTATGGAAATACGCGATTCATTAAAAGAATCAGCCCGTTAAGCGAGCTGCGTTTGTTGTTTTGTGAATCAGGGGGATGTTGGATTCCGGCACATCTGGCATCTCCTGCTCCGAAATCGACACACAAAATACAACACCAATCATTGGCAGGCATTGCCCGGACTTTTACATTTTATGCGTATCGTATTGAGATGGGGTTTTAAGCGCCTGTGGCTTTGATTATGATAAGTGCATGACCACCCTGCCCCGTTTCATCCATTTGCGCTTGCATACTGAATATTCGTTGTTGGAAGGCGCAATGCGGGTCAAAACGTTGCCGACCATGGCCGCCGACATGAACATGCCCGCCATTGCGGTAACCGATACCAACAACATGTTTTGCGCGTTAGAGTTTTCCGAAACCGCCGCCAAGGCAGGCGTTCAACCCATCATTGGTTGCCAAATCGACATAGATTTTAACCCGGTTCAACCTGGTGATCGCCCCAATGCGCCCGCACCTTTGGTTTTGTTGGCCCAAAACGAAATAGGTTATCGCAACCTTTTAGCCTTAAATACCGCGCTGTATCTGCGCGGGGATGGGCGTGCCCCTTATGTGACGTTGAATGATTTGGCCCAACACAACAGCGATTTGATTTGTCTAACAGGCGGGCCACGGGGACCTTTGGGTATGTTCGTGCAAAACGGCCAAACATCGAAAGCCGAGGCATTGTTAGCAACTTTGGCAGAAACCTTTGCCAACCGCCTATATATTGAATTGCAACGCCACCCAGGCGACAAAACGGGCGATGATGCGCGGCACTTAACCGAACGTTGGTTTGTTGAAACAGCTTATGCGCGCGACCTGCCGCTAGTGGCCACAAACGACGTATATTTTCCAACGCAAGACATGTATGCATCGCACGATGCGTTAATATGTATCGCCCAAGGCGCCTATGTAGATCAATCCGAACCGCGCCGCCGCCTGACACCGCAACATTATTTCAAATCGCCCGAAGAAATGGCAACCCTATTTGCCGATTTGCCAGAGGCATTGGAAAATACAGTCGAAATTGCGCGACGCTGTGCCTTTCGGGCCCGCACACATCCACCGATTTTACCTAAATTTGCCGAAAATGAGGTGGCGGAATTGCGCGCTCAGGCGCGTGCAGGTCTTGCCGCGCGCCTATCGGTTATTCCCCCCGCCGCATCGGTGCAGGTGTATGAAGAGCGGCTCGAATTTGAATTGGGCGTTATCGAAGACATGGGGTTTCCCGGATATTTCCTGATTGTGGCTGATTTTATTCAATGGGCCAAAGGTAGGGGCATTCCGGTGGGCCCTGGGCGTGGATCGGGGGCGGGATCATTGGTGGCATATGCGCTGACTATCACCGATCTAGATCCTTTACGCTATAATTTATTGTTTGAACGGTTTTTGAACCCTGAACGTATATCTATGCCCGATTTCGATATTGATTTCTGCATGGACCGGCGCGAGGAAGTGATCGCTTATGTGCAGGGAAAATATGGCCACGATCGTGTGGGACAAATTATTACCTTTGGCGCCCTTCTTAGCAAAGCAGCCGTGCGTGATGTGGGCCGCGTGCTACAAATGCCCTATGGGCAGGTGGATCGCCTTGCTAAAATGATCCCTGTTGAAGGCATGAAACCGGTTTCCATCGCCCAAGCCGTGGCGCAGGAAGAACGCATTCGCAACGAAATGCGCGAAACCGAACAGGATAAGCGCGAGGGTGGCATAAACCCTGTCAAACGATTGTTTGATTATGCCGAACGGTTAGAGGGATTGTTGCGCAACGCCGCAACCCATGCCGCCGGTGTGGTGATTGGCGACCGGCCTTTGGATGAATTGGTGCCGTTGTACCGTGACCCCCGTTCGGACATGCCGGCCACGCAATTTAATATGAAGTGGGTTGAGCCCGCGGGATTAGTGAAATTCGATTTTCTGGGCCTCAAAACCTTAACTGTGGCGCAAAACGCGCTTGACCTTATCCGCGCGTCAGGGCGGCATTTGCACCAGGCCGCCGATGGCCGCATCCTTTACACGCCCCCACCTGGTGCACAAGATCAAATCAACGCTATTCCATTGGATGATAAAGACACATACGATCTTTATGCCTCGGCCAAAACAGTGGCCGTGTTTCAGGTGGAAAGCGCAGGCATGATGGATGCTTTGCGCCGTATGAAACCCACCCAAATTGAAGACATTATTGCGTTGGTGGCGTTATACCGCCCAGGCCCGATGGAAAACATTCCAAAATTTTGTGAGGTCAAAAACGGAATTTCGCAACGCGAAACGCTGCACCCATCAATTGATCGTATTTTAGACGAAACCCAAGGCATCATCGTGTATCAAGAACAGGTGATGCAAATTGCCCAAGATATGGCGGGCTATTCGCTTGGTGGTGCCGATCTTTTGCGCCGCGCCATGGGCAAAAAAATCAAATCGGCAATGGATGCCGAAAAACCCAAATTCCTGACCGGGGCCACCAATAACGGCGTAGACAAAGCAAAGGCGCAAGAAGTTTGGGATCTTCTGGAAAAATTCGCAAATTATGGGTTTAACAAATCCCACGCCGCCGCTTATGCGGTGGTCAGTTATCAAACCGCATGGCTAAAGGCCAATCATCCGGTCGAATTCATGGCCGCTGTGATGAATTGTGATATTCATCTGACCGATAAATTGGGGGTTTATAAACAGGAAATTGATCGCTTAGGGATTGAAACCTTACCACCGTGTGTGAATCGTTCGGCCCCTTTATTCACAGTACTAGATGGCAAAATTCTTTATGCCCTTGGGGCATTGAAAAATGTAGGTGTCGATGCGATGCGCCTAATTGAAACGGCGCGCGGTGACATCCCATTCAAAACGTTGTTTGATTTTGCCCGCCGGGTAGATTTGAAACGCATCGGCAAACGCGCCTTGGAAATGTTGACCCGTGCCGGGGCGTTTGATGTGCTTGACCGCAATCGCGCGCGTGTGTTTGCGGCACTTGATACCTTAACCGCCTATTCGGTCGCAACACACATGGCAACCGCATCCGCGCAAGTTTCACTGTTTGGCGACGCGGGCGAAGATTTGCCGGAACCACACCTGCCAAACCATGATGATTGGATGCCAAATGAACGCTTAACAGGCGAACACCAGGCCATAGGGTTTTATCTTTCGGGCCATCCGCTGGATGATTATTTGCCTGCCCTAAGGCGTAAGGAATGTTTGACCTTACGCCAAATCGCTGCGCGCGTGCAAAATGGGCCGTTTGTGGCAAAAATCGCCGGTTCGGTATCCGGCCGTCAAGAACGCAAAAGCCAACGGGGCAATCGATTCGCCTTTGTGCAGCTGTCCGATCCAACGGGGCTTTACGAAGTGACGATGTTTTCGGATATTTTGGAAACCGCGCGCCCGCATTTAGAGGTTGGCACAAATATTATTTTGCAGGTTGAAGCCACGCAAGAGGCCGATCAACTTAAACTTCTGGCTCGTGCGGTATATCCGATGGAGGCCATTGTGGCCGATCAAATTGGCACCGGTCTGCGAATATTTGTAGAAGGAACAAGAGGCGTGCAATCGGTTAAAAGTATGTTGAAACGTGCCGAAAACGACGCCACGCACAACCCATTAGGACCGGTTCATTTATGTTTGGATGCGCCTGATTTACCAGGCGAGGTTGAGATTTTTTTGGGTGATAATCTTCCGGTATCGCCGGGGATTAAAGGCGCTCTGCGGTCAATGGATGGGGTTGTAATGGTCGAGGACGTGTAGCGTGGATTTATATATATGCTATGGTCCGTCGCGCCCCTGCCCAAACACCCCGGCCAAGGCCCGTTTCAAAAGCCCACCAACACTTGGCCGTTCTGCGCCGGCAAAGGGCAGCGGGCGGCAAACCTCAATCGCGGCGATTCCCACACGCGCCGTTAGGGCACCGTTAATAATACCTTCGCCAAAGCGACGCGAAAGCTTTGATACAATCGAACCGCCCGCAACCGATCCAATGAGATCATCACCCATCGCCAACGCGCCGGTTGCGACAAGATGGGAAAGAACGGCGCGGGTTAAACGCCAAGCGCCAAATGTGCCGCCCCGCCCCCCATAGATTTCGGCAATCCGGCGGATCATCCGCACATTCGCCGTCAACGCGGCAACCACATCGGCCAATGCAATGGGCACCAGCGCGGTGATGGTGGCAACCTGTCGTGCAGCACCTTCAACCTCCCTACGTGCGGCGACATCAAGTGGGGCGAGTAGGGTTGTTTCCACCAATATAAAAAGGGGGTGGGCTTCAAAAATTTCCCCGCTTCGTTGATGGATAATCGCGCGGCCCTGGGCCAAATCCGGCCGATTTTTATATAGTGCACAAAGCCTAGCGACAACACCGCGCGCCTGCACAATATCCCCCATGGATAGGGCCGCATCCGCCGTGTGTTTTATCGCGTCGATGCGCCTTAATCGGGCTAATGCAATCATTTCCCGTAATGCCAAAATCAAAAGACACACAAAAACAATGGCAAATAATACGGTGGCCCCCCACCCCAAAATCGGGCGCGTCACCAAAAGGTTTGTTACAAAATTCCACGCCTGCAAAGATAAAACGAAACCGATCAATGCAAAAAGGGCGGCCCAAAACATTCGGGCAATGGGGTTAGGGCGGCGTGCGCCTAGGGTCGCCACGATCTGCATCGCGTGACCGTCTGCACCTTGGTCCAAGGTATTGGGCACCGGTGGCGCGGCCTCTGGCCCGGTTTTTGGGGGGGCTGACACATCAATTAAGATCGGGCCTTTGCGATCATCGGTCATCGCAGTTTATCCCCAATTAAAAATTCCGCCGCTTGGTCAAGCCGGATGTGCGGCGGCCCCTCGCCCGTGCGTAGCGACAGCGGCGCGGGCGCAAACCGCATGACCCCGTAATCCCCGTCCAACCATTGGTCCATTCCGGTTTGTTCAGGTGTCAATAGTACGGTGGGGTTTGCTGGCAAATCGCCGGGGTGTAACGCCGCCGGACACCCCGTTTCCAATAAGGTGCCGCGCACAAGATCTATGGATTGACCATTGATTGTGCGTGTTTCTTCAACTGTGGTGCGCAAGGCGGCAATGGCCATGGCCTGCGTTGTGGCACCGGTAAAATCGGCGCGGCGGCGGGCCGCGGTCACCAATACATCTGTGATGGCGGTTAGACGATCATGTTGGGTGTGATGCACATGATCGGCCTTGGTCGCGGCGAATAAAATGCGATCAATCCGTTTGCCCAATACACTGCTTAAAAATGCATTGCGCCCGGGGCGAAACGTGGCCAGGATCGCGGTCATTGTTTGGTGCATGTCCGCAACGGCGCGGGGGCCTGCATGAATGGTCCCTAAGACATCAATCAAAACGATTTGGCGGTCGATCCGGCGTGGCGTCGGAATACCCCGCCGCGCGGGCATCGCGTAAATACGCTGTCCAAGTACCCGCAAGGGTTGTGGCAACGCTTTGATCAAACCGTGCCGCCGGATCAATGGTGTTGAGTAAATCCAGATAGGCACCGGCCTCTGCCCGCGTTTCTGCCCGGCGCAGCGATTGCGCAGACCACGCCGCAAAGTCCAGATCCAATAATCCCAAATCCAAAAGCCACTCACCAGGATAATCCACGATGTCGATATGCAAGGTGCGCGCCCCACTTAAGCCAGCAAGCAATCCTTTGGGCCGAAACCGCAGGGATAGGCGCAATTCAGAAAGACCGCGCGTGGAAACCGGCCACTGCGGCGTTTGCCCCGTCATGGCGGCAAGGTGTGTTTCATAATCAAAACGCGGCATTGTATCATCGCGTTGAGGTCGCAAAAACGCCGCCTCAATCCGGCCTGCACGGGCGGCCTCTAGCCCCACCATCCGCCCTGGGTCGAGCAAATTGGCCACAAACGACGTAATAAACACAGTTTTACCCGCCCGCGATAATCCGGTTACCCCTAATCGAATCACAGGTTCAAACAGGGCCGCAGATACACCATTGGTGATGCCTTCAATTCCGCGCCCCAACGTATCGGCCAACGTTCCAATTACCACGTTTATTGACCCTTTCCTTTCGATGCGATGTATAGGGTAAGCTGCCTCGACGCGGTTTACGAGGGGTGATTGCGCGGCACACACGCTTAGGCTAGGCGCATAATATGCCACGTTATGCGATCAAACTAGAGTACGATGGAACCCCTTTTGCGGGTTGGCAACGCCAGGTGGGGCCGCCCACAGTGCAAGGTATGGTTGAGGCCGCACTGGCCAATCTTGCACCGGAACGCCCGATGACTGCGGCGGCGGGGCGCACAGATGCGGGCGTTCATGCCACGGGGCAAGTGGCCCATTGCGATTTAACAAAAGATTGGGTGCCCTTTCGATTAGCCGAGGCGTTGAATTGGCACCTGAAACCGTATCCGATTGCGGTTGTGGGCTGTAGCAATGTGCCAAACAACTGGCACGCGCGATTTTCCGCCATCGAACGGCATTATACCTATCGGATTATTTGCCGTCGCGCGCCCCTGGTGCATGAGGCAGGCAAAGCCTGGCATGTGCGAATGCCCTTGGATATTCCCGCAATGGTTCAGGCCGCCCACCATCTGGTGGGGCAACATGATTTCACAACGTTTCGCGCCGCAATGTGTCAGGCACACAGCCCGATCAAAACGCTGGATGCCTTAGATATTGAACACCGCGTTTTAGATCATGGGATGGCAATACAATTTCGCCTGCGGGCGCGGTCATTTTTGCATACACAGGTGCGGTCAATCGTTGGCACGTTGGAACGGGTTGGCGTAGGTGCGTGGCAACCCGCCGATGTGGCCGCGGCGTTGGCCGCGGCGGATCGTGCCGCCTGTGGCCCCGTGGCCCCACCAGGGGGCCTATACCTAACCGGTGTGAAGTATCCCGACAAGATTTTTGCGTAACGGTTTACGGGCCACGATCCCCCGTGCCCGTGCGGAACAACGACCCACAATACCACGTCAGAATAACTGTTGTTAACCTAAGCCTAAAACATCATCCATTGTATATTGCCCTGGTGGTTTTCCCTGGCCCCATAGGGCCGCTTTGATTGCGCCGCGTGCGAAAATGCCCCGATCAGTTGCCACATGGCGCAACACGATGCGTTCGCCCGCGCCGGCAAAGATTACATCGTGTTCGCCCACAATATCACCCCCACGGATTGTGGAAAAACCAATCGCACCTGGGGGGCGGGGGCCGGTGATGGTGCCACGCGCGCGATCTATTACCGTGTCCAATGTTACCCCCCGCCCCGCAGCGGCGGCCTGACCCAACATTAACGCTGTTCCAGACGGCGCATCCACCTTACCGCTATGGTGTGCCTCTACGATTTCAATATCAAAGTCGGTGTCAAGTGCGGCAACCACCCGCCGGGTAAGATGGGTCAACAGGTTCACCCCAAGGCTCATGTTCCCCGAACGAATAATTGGCGCATGGCGTGCCGCGGCGGCCAGGGCTTCAAGATGACCCTGCTCAAATCCCGTGGTCCCAATCACATGCACGGCGCGGGCCTGTGCCGCCAGCTTGGCATGGGCAACTGTGGCCTGCGGTGTCGTGAAATCCAGCACGGCCTGTGCGTTTAGGATCGCATCAATCGGATCATCATAAACTGGCACACCATTGGGGGCCGTGCCCATAGCCATCCCCAAATCCATACCAACCCATCCATGGC
>CALFSY010000281.1 GCA_937916365.1 uncultured Jannaschia sp.
TTGATTCGGCGATTCATGAACGACGCGAACGCCCAAACCCTTGCACACCGCCGTTTGCGGAATAAAGCATTGGGCTCGGGCCCCATCACGTGTGGCGATCATGCGCCGCCCCCTTGCGGGGCGGCGGCGCATTTTATAGGTAAGCGGTGGATTATGGCCGCCGCGCCACGCCTATGGTGTGCATACAGGGACCCCGCGAATGGAAAATGTGCTTCTTATCATCCACCTGATTTTGGCGGTATGTTTGATTGGTATTGTGTTGTTGCAACGATCCGAAGGCGGCGGATTGGGGCTGGGCGGCGGTGGTGGCGGTGTGGTCACCGGGCGACAGGCGGCGACGGCATTGGGAAAACTAACTTGGGTTTTTGCCGCCGCGTTTTTGGCAACCTCAATCACGTTGACCATTCTTGCGGCGCGCAATGCGTCTGCGTTTGATCCGGTGTTGGCCCCGCTAAGCGATGGGGCGGAAACGCCCGCCGTCAATGATGGGGCGGATGCGCCGCCGGCATCTGATCTTTTGCCACCGCCGTCTACGGATGCGCCGGCCCTACCGCCGCGCACGGAATAAGACGTATTTTTCATATATTTGGCGCCTACGCTAGATATGTAACCTGTATCTTGCGGTTGCACCCCGAATCCCATTACACTCAAACCCCGTGGAAAGCGTAGGGATAGGCATGGTGATTGCGGTGCAATCACGCAATTTTTGCCTGCGCGTCCGCCGACACGGGGGCAAAAGGTGCTTAATAAAAAATGGCGCGCTTCATTTTCATAACCGGTGGGGTTGTATCGTCACTGGGCAAAGGGTTGGCCTCGGCCGCGTTGGGCGCGTTGTTGCAGGCGCGGGGGTTTAGTGTGCGCCTGCGCAAACTTGACCCCTACCTTAACGTTGACCCTGGCACGATGAGCCCGTTTGAACATGGCGAGGTGTTTGTGACCGACGATGGCGCAGAAACCGACCTGGACCTGGGCCATTACGAACGCTTCACCGGTGTGGCCCCCCGCAAAACCGATAGCATCAGCGCCGGGCGCATTTATTCCAATGTGTTAGAGCGTGAACGCCGTGGCGATTACTTGGGCAAAACAATACAGGTCATTCCCCATGTGACCGATGAGATCAAAAATTTCATTCGTATTGGTGAAGATGAGGTTGATTTCATGCTGTGTGAAATCGGCGGCACCGTGGGCGATATTGAAGGGTTGCCGTTTTTTGAAGCGATCCGTCAATTCGCCCAAGATAAACCGCGCGGACAGTGCATTTTTATGCACCTGACGTTGCTGCCCTTTATCGCGGCCAGCGGTGAATTAAAAACCAAACCCACCCAACACAGTGTGAAGGAGCTGCGGTCCATCGGGATCACCCCCGATATTTTGGTATGTCGGTCCGAACAGGCCATTCCCCGAAAAGAACGCGATAAATTGGCATTGTTTTGCAACGTGCGCCCCGATGCCGTGATCGCCGCCCAAGATCTGCGATCAATTTACCAGGCGCCCCTGGCCTATCACCACGAAGGATTGGATCAGGCGGTGTTAGATGCGTTTCAAATCAACCCGGCCCCCCGCCCGGATTTGCACGTTTGGCACGATGTGGCAGACCGCCTTGCCCACCCCGAGGGCGAGGTGCGCGTGGCCATCGTGGGCAAATATACGCAACTGGAAGATGCGTATAAATCCATCGCCGAGGCATTAACCCACGGCGGCCTGGCCAATCGTGTGCGGGTGCAGGCCGAATGGATTGATGCCGAAACGTTTGAGGTCAACGATTGCACACCCCATCTAGAAGGGTTCGACGCCATTCTTGTGCCAGGCGGGTTTGGCGAACGGGGCAGCGAAGGTAAAATAAATGCGGCCAAATTTGCCCGAACTCGGAATGTGCCCTATTTGGGTATTTGTCTAGGGATGCAGATGGCCGTGATCGAGGCCGCGCGCAACCTGGCCGACCTCAACGATGCTGGATCCGAAGAATTCGACCATGAAGCAGGGAAAAAACGTTTTACGCCGGTTGTTTATCACCTCAAAGATTGGGTATCGGGCAATCACAAAATCGAACGCACGCTGACCGACGGCAAAGGGGGCACGATGCGGTTAGGGGCGTATGACGCCGTGTTGACCGAAGGGTCGCGCGCGGCCACTGTGTATGGCACCACCACAATCCAAGAACGCCACCGACACCGCTATGAGGTAGATATCCAATACCGCCAAATGTTAGAGGCACACGGCATTGTATTTTCCGGCATGTCGCCCGACGGACGCCTACCAGAAATTGTTGAGGTCGCAAACCACCCTTGGTTCATCGGGGTGCAATTTCACCCGGAACTAAAATCAAAACCTTTTGCACCACACCCCCTGTTCCGCGATTTTATCCGCGCTGCAAAGGAAAATTCGCGTTTGGTATGACGCCCGATCTATAGATTTTCGTGAATGGTGATGACTTCGTCCCGAATGATTGCGGCAATCACACGGCAATCGTCCACTGAAAAGGTCAGCGGCAAGCGCATATCCATCAACCCCGCAAGTATGGCATCGGTGTTAGGTAAACATTGCATCGGCGCATACTGCCAACTGTCATAGCGTGAAGTAAAGGCGACGGGTTCCTGCGCCCCAAACCACTTCAATTCGACCCCTCGCGTGGCACAAGCCGCGATCAAATGTTGGATCGCATCCTGTGGAAAAGTTGGGAGTAAAAATTGAAACGATGATCCCACAAGCGTTTCCTTTGCCGAACGTTCAATGATGTGCAGCCCCGGCGTATTGCGCACCCCGCTTTCGAGTGTGTGATACAGTGTATTCCATCGCACCACCTGTTGGGGCAATGCGGCAAGCTGCGGGCGCAGAATTGCGGCCCGTAAATTATCCATCCGGCCCGATACATTCGGCGTCACATATTTGACTTTTTCGAACCTATCCACAGGGGGGGCAGCCAGATGTCGGGCGAAAAGCATATAACTTCCCGATAAAACGGTGGCTTTGGCCATAATATCAGGGTCATCGGTGGTTAGCATACCACCCTCCCCGGAATTGATGTGTTTATAAGTCTGTGTAGAATAACACCCGATGATCCCATGGCGCCCCGATGGCACGCCATCCCACGCCGCACCCATGGTGTGGGCGCAATCTTCGATCACGGCGATTTTTGCCTGGGCGCATATGTCCATCAACCGATCCATATTGCAGATATGCCCGCGCATGTGGCTAAGCAGTAAAACCTTTGCACCACTGGCCCGTGCTTTTCCCATCAAATCATTGAAATCAATGGTGAGGTCTGGGGTAATGTCCACGAAAATAGGGTCTGCGCCGACACTGGCGATTGCCCCGGGCACAGGGGCCAGGGTAAAGGCGTTTGATAACACCTTATCACCATGCCCCACGCCCAAGGCGCGCAACGCGCACCCCATGGCATACCCGCCCGACGCCACAGCCAGCGCATATTTTGCGCCTGTGAAATTGGCAAATTCCTGCTCTAACAGGGCGGTTTCCCCCGCCTCACCCTCGGTCACGTTATAGCGATGCAATCGCCCATGGCGCAGCACCTCAACCGCGGCTGCAATGCCGGATTCGGGAATGGGTTCTTGCTGTGTGAAGCTGCCGGTAAAGATGGGTTTTTCCATAACAACAGGCTTTACGCTTTCAAAGCGCCGCGTCAATGGGAATGCTATGCCCATGGGGGCGTGTTCTAGGTATTAGGGATAATCCGATCAACCACGTCATCCAACATGTCGTAGTGATCAAGGGTTGCATCCGGGGCCAACGTGGCCACATCTGCGCCCATTGGCCCGAATGTCACCAAAACCGCGGGAATGCCGCAGGCGTGCGCGGTATCGCGGTCTGTGATTGTATCGCCGATCAGACAGGCGCGCGCACGGTTCCCCCCCGCACGGTCAATCGCCGCCCACAGCGGTGCGGGATCGGGTTTACGGGTGGGTAACGTATCGGCCCCGATCAGCGTGGCAAAGGTATCGCGCACGCCTAGGCGCCTTAATAATTGATCGGCCAGTTCTTCGGGTTTGTTGGTGCACACGCCCAGTGTGATGCCCCGTGCGCGCAATCGCGCCAACGCGGGCTTAACCCCTTCATATAGGACTGTGTGATGATCAATCGCTTCACCATACGCCGAAAGCAATAAGGGATAGCCCTGGTCGACCATGGCCGCGCCCGCCGCGTCCGCCAACCCCGCGCGATCGGCGGCCAAGCGTAACATCGCGCGCCCCCCGCGCAACGCGGTTGTGTCATCACGCCCGGGGATTAACCGCGCCGCAATACCCATGGTATCCAACGCCACATTTGCGGCGGCGATCAAATCACCGCTGGTATTGGCCAACGTGCCGTCCAGATCAAAAATGACGCACCGCATATTATTTGTCCTTATCTTTGGGTAAACATTCGCACCCTTGTGTTACAGTGCGTTGGGTAAAGTGACCGTGCGCGGGTTGCACCGCCCCGGACCTTCGTTAATACAAAATGAAAAACAAAGGTAGCAGGCATTTCATGGATATGGATATTGCGCAGGCCCCCCGCGCCATGGCCTTGGTCGTTCTTGCCGCCGGCGCGGGCACACGCATGGCGTCCGACATTCCCAAACCTTTGCATCCTTTGGGCGGGGTGCCATTGTTGGCCCATGCTTTGGCAGCTGGGGCGGCGTTAAACCCTGTGAAAACCATTGTTATCACCGGCCACGGGGCTGATGCCGTGGAAAACGCCGTGGACGAATGGGCCCCAAATGCAATCTGCGTGCGTCAAACCGCACAGCTTGGCACGGGACACGCAGTTTTGCAGGCGACACAAGCATTGGCAGGGTTCGATGGTGATGTGATTGTGTTGTATGCCGATACACCATTCATATCCCATGATACATTGCGTGCGATGCAGCACGCGCGCAACGCGCACGATGTTGTCGTTTTGGGTTTTACGGCCACCATCCCCGGCGGATATGGACGATTGATTTTAGAGGGCCACAGGCTGATCAAAATTGTTGAGGCGAAAGATGCAACGCCCCAGGAACGGCAGGTTACCACCTGTAATTCCGGGCTTTTGATGGCGGATGCCGTAACATTGATGCGGTTGTTGGCCCAAGTAACGCCCGGCAATGCCGCCGGTGAATATTATCTAACCGATGTGCCCGCCCTCGCCGTGGAAGAGGGGTTATCAACCACGGCCATTTTGTGCGACGAAAAAGAAACGCTTGGCATCAATACCCGGGCGGAACTTGCCGTCGCCGAAGCCACGTTTCAGGCGCAGCGGCGTGCGCAGATGTTGGCCGATGGGGTGGCGTTGCTGGCCCCTGATACAGTGCACGTGGCGTTTGATACAGTGATTGAACGCGACACTGTAGTGGAACCTTATGTGGTGTTCGGGCTTGGGGTGCGGGTGGCTGGTGGTGCGCGCATTCGTGCCTTTTCGCATTTAGAAGGTGCCGATGTGGGTGCGGGGGCCATTGTTGGCCCCTATGCCCGTTTGCGCCCGGGCACGCGCATCGCAAACACGGCCCGTGTTGGGAATTTTGTGGAAATAAAGGCGGCTGATATTGGTGATGCGGCCAAGGTTAATCACCTAAGCTATATTGGCGATGCGGCGGTTGGGGCGGGCGCAAACATCGGCGCGGGCACTGTGACGTGCAATTATGACGGCGTGATGAAACATCGCACCGTGATTGGCAAAAACGCCTTTGTGGGATCGGATACAATGCTGGTTGCCCCCGTTACCATAGGCGACGGCGCGATCACCGCGTCGGGGTCGACCATAACACACGACGTGCCAGATGATGCCTTGGCCATCGCACGCGCGCGGCAGGTAACCAAACCGGGCCGTGCACATAAACTCATGGCGTGGCTGCGTGCCGTAAAGGCCGAAAAAACACATAAGAAAGGATAGCCCATGTGCGGTATTGTTGGCGTGATCGGCACACATGAGGCCGCGCCGATTTTGGTTGAGGCACTGGGCCGGTTGGAATACCGCGGCTATGACAGTGCAGGCATCGCCACGTTACAGGATGGCCACTTAGACCGCCGCCGTTCGGTGGGCAAATTGGTCAATCTGTCCGATCTTTTGGTCCATAACCCGTTGCCTGGCAAAAGCGGGATTGGTCACACGCGATGGGCAACGCACGGTGTGCCAAACGAAAAAAACGCCCATCCCCATCGCGCGGGGCGTGTGGCCGTGGTTCATAACGGTATCATCGAAAATTTCCGCGAATTGCGGACCAAATTAGCCGCTCGTGTATTTGAAAGCGACACCGATACCGAGACCATCGCGCAACTGTGCGAACACTATCTTGATACAGGCCTGCCCCCGCGCGAGGCCGCCGCAAAAACCATCGCAGCGTTGGAAGGCGCGTTTGCGTTGGCATTTTTGTTTGAGGGCGAGGATAATTTGATTGTCGTGGCGCGGCGGGGGTCGCCGCTGGCTATTGGGCATGGACAGGGGGAAATGTTTGTGGGCTCAGACGCCATTGCGCTGGGCCCGTTGACGGATACAATCACCTATCTGGAAGAAGGCGACCATGCCTTTGTCACCCGTGATGGTGTCGAAATTCGCAATGCTGAGGGGCACCTTGCCAATCGGCAAACCCGACACATCGCGGCACAAACCACCCAAATCGACAAAGCAGGCCATAAACATTTTATGGCCAAGGAAATGTTTGAACAACCCATAACGCTGGCCGACTGTTTGGCGCGCTATTCCAGAAACGGTGTGGTAACGCCGCCCCGTGACGGGTTGGATTTTACGGCGACAGATAGGGTGATCTTGGTCGCGTGCGGGTCTGCGTATTATGCGTGTGCTGTGGCGAAATACTGGTTTGAACGAATCGCAGGTTTGCCGTGCGATGTTGATATTGCATCGGAATTTCGGTATCGTGAGCCACCGATTTCCTGCCATGCAACGGCATTATTCGTAAGCCAATCGGGCGAAACGGCCGATACGCTTGCCGCGCTACGTCATGTTGCGGGCAAGGCTGCGCAGAGTGTGGCCGTGGTCAACGTGCCCGAAAGTTCCATCGCGCGGGAGGCCGACCTAACACTACCGATTCTGGCGGGGATGGAAATCGGCGTGGCTTCTACCAAGGCCTTTTTGAATCAGCTTTGTGTGTTGGCCCATCTTGCCATTCTCGCCGGGCGGCAACGTGGGCGATTGACCGCCGAACGCGAGGCGGCGTTGGTTGAAACGTTGAATACACTGCCCGGTCTTCTTAATCACGCGCTGGCGCTGGAATCCAGGATCGCCAAATCCACCAGCACGTTGGCGCGGGCGCGGTCGGTTTTGTTTTTGGGGCGTGGCGCGATGTTTCCCCTGGCATTGGAAGGGGCGCTAAAGCTCAAAGAAATTAGTTATATCCATGCAGAGGGTTATGCGAGTGGAGAGCTTAAGCATGGCCCAATCGCCTTAATCGACCGCACAGTGCCAGTGGTGGTGTTAGCCCCGCGCGACGCCTTATTTGAAAAAACCATTTCCAATATGCAGGAGGTTTTGGCCCGCGAGGGGCAGGTGTGGTTGATAACCGATGACCAAGGTGCCAACACAGTGGGGGATGGTGTTGGCCAAACCTTGATAATGCCTGCGGTCGATCCGATGTTTGCGCCGCTGCTTTACACAGTGCCCATACAGTTGATCGCGTATCATACCGCGCTGCATAAAGGCACCGATGTGGATCAACCGCGCAATTTGGCAAAATCGGTCACCGTGGAATAGTGTTGCCCAAAAACCCTGCCAAATGCGGGGGCGCACCCAAGGTGTGAATAGGATGGTCCCATGGCTAAACAATTTTCTTCTTTAACGGATGATCACATCCAATTCATCGCCGATCAACACGTGTTTTTTGTGGGCACCGCCGCCGAGGTTGGCCGTGTAAATGTATCCCCCAAAGGAATGGACAGTTTGCGCGTGATGGGGCCAAACCGTATTCTTTGGGTAAATTTGACCGGCTCTGGCAACGAAACGGCGGGGCATTTGGTGCGGGCAAACCGCATGACGTTAATGTGGTGTTCGTTTTCAAAACGCCCCCTAATCCTACGCTGCTATGGAACCGCCAAAACCCTGCATTGTGATGATGCGGAGTGGGGTGGGTTGGCGGCAAATCTGCCTCATCATCGGGGCGCACGACAGATTTATGATGTCAATGTGGATTTGGTGCAAACCTCTTGCGGTTATGCGGTGCCGTTCATGGATCCGGCGGGGGACCGGCCAACGATGCAGCATTGGATTGATCAGCGCGAGGACGCCGATTTTCGCGCCTACTGGGCCGAAAAAAACCGCGAAACCATCGACGGCCTGCCCACGGGTGTGCCGGTATGATGCGCCTTGGCCCGCCTGATCTGACCTTACGGGGGCGATATGTGTCGTTGGTTCCGCTATCGCGCGATCATTGCGATGCGTTAGCAGGGGCCAGC
>CALFSY010000282.1 GCA_937916365.1 uncultured Jannaschia sp.
GTAACCACATCATGAATCGCATTCCCTTGATCTTTCGCATGGCGTCTTTTTTTCTGGCCACGCTTTTGTCGGTGGGCGCCGCCGTGGTTTTAACAAGCATTGTTGAACGCCGATCAATCGAGGCGGTCGAAACCGCCTTGGTGCTTGGGTGGATGGATTGGGTTGTTGTTTCGGCCAATGGATTGCAAGTGATTTTAGAGGGCACTGCCCCGGATGAGGCCGAAAATTTCCGTGCCGTCACCCGCGCAGGCACGATTGTTAATGCAACACGGATTGTTAATCGTATGCAGGTTTTAGACACCAGCATCGCAACCCCACCGCGATTTTCGCTTGATATGTTGCGTAATGAGGATGGGATTCAGCTAATTGGTTTGGTGCCTTCATCCTCAGACAGTGTCGCGATTGTCGATAGCGCAGAGAATATTGCAAATGATGTGGTCGTAACCGACATGGTTGAAACCGCAAATTTTCCAATGCCACAAACATGGGAAACTGCATTGGCCTATGGGTTGCGTGCACTAAGAACACTGCCGCGTTCAAAGGTCACGGTTTACGAAGATCGCGTCGAAGTGCAGGCAATCAGCGAAAGTGCATCTGAACGCGCCGCGCTGTTAAGTAGGCTCGCCCGGGGACAACCCCGTGGGGTAGAGGTGATATTGGACATTTCCGCCCCAAGGCCTGTTATTACGCCTTTCACGTTTCGATTTGTTTTGGACGAGGGGCGCGGGCGGTTGGAAACATGTGCCGCCGACACTGCCGAGGCCCGTAGCCGCATCCTGGCTGCTGCGCGCGCCGCCGGGGCCGTTGGGGATGTTTCATGTTCGATTGGGTTAGGCGTGCCATCACCGCAATGGGGCGACGCCGTTGTCTTGGCGGTTGCGGCGGTAGCAAACATTGGCGCAGGCAGTGTTACCTTTACAGATGCTGATGTAGCATTGATGGGCGATCACAGCATAAGGCAGGATATTTTTGATCGCGCCGTTGGGGAATTGGACGCGGCGCTGCCCGATGTATTTTCATTGCAGGGTATTTTGCCGCGCCCTGATCCAACAACGGGACAGGGGCCTGCACAATTTTTGGCAACGCTTGATTTAGAGGGTCAGCTATATCTGCGTGGACGTGTCCCACAAGGCCCCGTTGGGGAATCTATCCATGCGTATGCCATATCTTTGTTTGGTATCGAAGATACCGATGTGGCCACGCGATCCGTTCCCGATTTACCATTGGCGTGGGGAACCCGAACAATGGCGGGTTTAGACGCCTTAGCCCTTTTGCACGATGGATCCTTAGTTGTCGAACCAGATCAAATTACGATTTCTGGGCGCACAGGCAATACCGGGGTGAGTTCAAATGTCGCGCGGCTTTTGGCGGAAAACCTAGGCCCAGCGGGGGGGTATGAGCTTGACGTAACATATGTCGAGGCACTGGATCCAATCGCATCCATGCCTACGCCCGAGGAATGCGTGGCTCGTATTCAGGCTGTTCAAGCCGAAACCAAAATCACGTTTGATACTGGATCAATAACTATAAATGAACAAACAGGGCGCGTTTTGGATCAGATTGCCGAAATTCTGCCTTTGTGCCGTCATGCCCGCATGGAAATCAGCGGCCATACCGATTCACAAGGTGGCGAAAATATGAACCTGGACCTAAGCCAAGCCCGCGCCAATGCGGTGCTGGATGGGTTTTTGGCGCGTGATGTTTTGGTTTCAAACCTAACGGCGCAAGGGTATGGTGAATCGCAGCCAATCGCGTCTAACACAACCGAGGAAGGGCGCGAACAAAACCGCCGGATCGAATTTCGCTTGTTGACGCCTGTGTCTGTGGGCCAACAGGTTGTCGATAATACCGCCCCGATAGATGTGGTTGAAAACACCTTGCCCGAAATGCGCCCGGTACCGCGGCCCGAAAACATCGCGGATAGGACCACCGCGAATTAAGGAAATATAATGAACAGGTTGGAATTCATTATTGCGATTGCAATCGTTCTTTTCATTGCTTTCGTATTGGGCTGGTGGACCCGCCGCTTTGTTTCAACATTTGCACGTGCCTCCGGCGCCGATTTGACCGAGATGGAGGCATTGGCCAAAGCATTGTATGAGGCAGAGGAAATGCGCGACCATGCCATCGCTCACCTGCATCAGCGTGAGGCCGATTTAACCAATCAATTAAATCAAACCGAGGCCGAATTGCGGGCGGCCATGGATGGGTTGCGCGATGCCCGCCACGAAGCGGGGGAATTGCGTGCCTATATCGAACACGTCAACCAAGATGCGCACGCGCGCCAAAACACCACTCGGCAACAACGGGTCGTCCATCGCGGGGGCAGGTAATGCGCCGCCGCTGCTTTCTGTAGGCCAATGTCGCTATTGGTAAGCGGCGCGCATGTGCATGATACCAACGCTGGCCAAGGGGGCGTAGGGCCACACAGCGGCTATCTGCCGCCGATAACATTTCGGGGCGCGCAGGTTTTAATGCCGGACGGATTGCGCCAAACCGATGTAACCATCGCCGATGGTGTGATCCGCAGCGCGCAAGGTATGGTCAGAAACTTGGATGGCTACCTGATCCTGCCGGGGATTATTGATTTGCATGGCGATGGGTTTGAACGGCACCTGGCCCCACGGCGCGGGGCGTTGGACAGTGTGACCACGGGGTTGCACAGTGTGGATGCCGAATTGGCCGCACATGGTATCACAACAGCCTTTTTAGCACAGTTTTTTTCGTGGGAAGGCGGAATGCGCGGCCCCGATCACGCGGACATCGTGGCCGATGCGGTGGCGCAGACCGACACATTGACCGATTTGCGCCTGCAACTGCGGGTCGAGATGAGCATGATTGATGCCTATCACCGCGCGTTATCGTTGATTGACCGGTGCGGGGTATCGTATGTTGTGTTCAACGACCATTTGCCACACCGTGATTTGGCGCGGGGTAAACCGCCCGCGGGTCTGACGGGCAAGGCGCTAAAGGCGGGGCGATCGCCGCAGGCGCATTTAGAATTTTTGCACCATCTGCACACGGCACAACCGCAGGTTAGGCCCGCATTGGCCGCCTTTGCCGAAACGTTACGCCGTCGCGGGGTGCATTTAGGTAGCCACGATGATACCACACCGGCGGATCGCGCATGGTATCGCGGGGTGGGGGCGCACATTGCAGAATTTCCCGAAACGCGCGCCACGGCCCTGGCGGCAAAGGCGGCAGGGGATGCCGTGGTGATGGGGGCGCCGAATGTTGTGCGCGGCGGATCGCACCGGAAAAACCAATCGGCGGCGGCATTAGTCGCGGACGGGGCGGTGGATGCGTTGGTATCGGATTATCATTATCCATCATTGGCGCAGGCGGCGTTCAAATTGGTGGATGGTGGAATGCCATGGGCGGCGGCGTGGGCAATGGTTTCGTCGGGGCCGGCGGATATGTTGGGCATGACAGACCGGGGGCACATTGCGCCCGGATTACGCGCCGATTTGGTGATCGTTGCCGCAGATACACGGCGGGTGGCGGGCACATTGGCCGCAGGGCGATTTAGCGCCCTAAACGGCGCCTTGGCTGCGCGCCTGATCGCGGGGTGATGGCGCAGGTTTTCTTCACCCCAAATAACCATACCCATTAAAAACCAGGAAATAAATAATAGCCCCCTCAGAAAAGGGGCTATTACCTTGTTTGTGTCTGTCGACGAATTTAATTGTAGCGTTAAATCAGAGGGTCAGCGTTACTGTAGGATCTGCGTCAATGTAGATCGCACCCGCTGAACCAGCATCCGTATATTCAGTGTAATCAACATCACCTATTTTGATCATATTAGGTGCACCATTGCTGTCTGAATCGGTTGCGGTAAAGCCACCTGACAACTTGATCGCGTCACCGGAATTCCCATTAATCGCAAGCTTGAAGTTCACTGCATCCCCACTATCAAAGGCAAAAGCATTCAATACAGAGTCAGAAATTATCAAAGTTTGGTCGCTGTTATCATCTGCATCCAAAACGATTGCACGATCAGTAAGGGCAGCAGAGTCTGCATTCACATCCAACGCTTTGATAACATCTGCATCTAATGTGTAGGTTGCGTCCTTATCAGCGATAGTAATAGTATTCTCGGTGCCATTACCATCAGTATCCGTAAAGGTGATATTTTTATCAGCAGTACCAGTATCATCATAAAGTGCATATTCGATACTATCCGCATTGCCGTCATCGGGTGTCTTATCCTTGGTTTTGATAACATATTGAATTGTCGTCCCGTCAGAAGCGTAGTTGGTTTCTACCTTCGATTCCGCAAAACCATTATCATTGTCATCGATACTATTGGTTTTTTTGGTCAATGTTATGCCGTTGGCCGCAAATTCATCAACTTTAATAGAATTAAATGTTCCATCCCCATCTTTATCTTCATTGGTTGTTTTTTTGGTCAATGTTTTGCCGTCGGCCGCAAACTCATCAACCACAATACTATCAAGAACATTGGTTGCAGCCTTAGTTTCGGTGCTGGTTGTTGTTTTGGTCAATGTTGTGCCGTCAGCGGCGTATTC
>CALFSY010000283.1 GCA_937916365.1 uncultured Jannaschia sp.
AAAGGGCACAGCGCTCAACTGTAATGCAGCAACAATCGGTGCCAGTGTGTTTTTGCAGGGTGGGGTTCGCACAAACGGACGCGTAGATTTTGTGCGCGCTAAGATTACAGGTTCTGTCTATGTGCAGGGTCGCAAGGGGCACGACCCATACCCATACATTGATGGGATCTTCACACTACAACGGGCGACGATGGATGGCTTCCATTGGCAAGACGTCGCCGGGGAACGGCCAGAGGTGACCTGCGCGGGGCGCGGATTGGGACAGTTGGGATGGGGTAAAAACGCTGCGCCTAAGTGGGCTCCGGTATGATCGGCTGTATGGGGCTATGTCAATTCGGCAGCGTCTTTGCTGGCTGGCCAAGGCCGCCGAAAGCATAGACCGCGCCCCCGAAATCGGCCCGTCGTTTGACCCGCAACCCCATGTGCAGTTGGCCACAGTGTTGCGCACGCAAGGCGATCGTGACGGGGCCGCCCGCGTTTTGGTGGATCGTGAACATCGCCAACGCCGCGCCGCACAAAGACGTCATTATGCACGGGCCATCGACTTGAAAGGCACGGTTCAGTGGTCTTTAGCCATCTTACGCCCGCCTTTGGATTGGGTTTTTGGCCTGGTTTTTGGGTATGGCCATCGGCCCGGGCGGGCGTTTTGGTGGGCGCTGGCGCTGATGCTTTTGGCGGGGTGGTTGTATGGCGTGGGCTATGATCGCGGGCATTTTGCGCCCAATTCCGATGTTATCTTAACCTCAACCGAATGGGTGGAGGCCGTGATGGCCTATGAAAATGGGGGCGACCTTCCCCTTCATAGGTGGCGAAACGCCCCCGCGGCGCATGATTATGAAACGTTTAATCGGTGGTTATACGGGGTTGATTTGTTTCTACCGCTTGACACATTGGGCCAAGAGGTGGCCTGGCACCCCTCAACCGCCTATGGCGGATGGGGCGCGGTGTTGTTTTACGCGCGCGGGGCGTTTCAAATGGCCGGATGGATCATAACCGCATTGGCGGCGGCGGTGTTGACCGGTTTGGTGGGACGGCGGGATTAACGGCGACGGTCGCGGCGGGTGGACATCGGTTGAAACCC